>JBBDVI010000160.1:0-14685 GCA_040903465.1 Flavobacteriaceae bacterium | reverse complement strand
GACAATTTGGAAGGCATATCATTATGGGAATACAGGCTGTTTACAACCGTCAGGAATACATAGAAGATAACTGGCAAAACGAGTTTGAAACCTTTATTATGCTTCACTACAGACTTTAATTTTCTTCCATGAAATCATTTTTCAAAAAGACACTTAATCGATAAAATATGTTTTTAATGTGAAATAATTGTAAGAAAAAGTTGTAATCCTGATTTTTTTTTCTACTTTAGCACTATGTAAAATGTTTTTGCCCGAAACATTTTCTAAAATGTACCCAAATTTATATAACCTATGAGTAATGCTGAAAAAATCCTTGTGGTAGAGGATGATCTACTCACATTAAGAGTCCTGAACTTCATTCTTAAGAAAGAAGGCTATGCCGTTTCAAGTGCCAAAAATGGACTGGACGCTATGGAGCGTATGGATGTCATACAACCTGATTTGGTAATAACAGATGTTATGTTACCCCTTAAATCAGGGCTGGAAGTAACAAGCTATTGCAAAGATAATTTTCCCCACATTCCTGTTATTGTACTATCTGCATTAGGTGAGGAAGAAGGCACGGTTACAAAAGCTTTTAAACTTGGAGCAGATGATTTTGTTGCAAAACCTTTTAACCCTAATGAGTTTTTACTTCGGGTAAGAAGATTATTGATGAAAAAAGAAGTACGTATCGCAATATAAATTGCTTTTGCCTTTTTGAAATTGATTATTCTTTGATTCAGTATAATTCTGAGCATCATTTATTTTCCTTCTTTTCCAAATCTTTACAAAATATTAAGTGTAAAATACGAAGTATAAATACCTTATATTTCGTAAATTTGCACTTTCATTTTTTACATCATCAATTTGATTCAACTTCACGACAAAACATTTGTCCCTTTTATAAGCAAAAAGACTATTGCAACCGCTGTTCAGAAAATGGCTCAAAAAATAGCAGCTGACCTTAATGGCGAAGTTCCTGTCTTTATAGGTGTTTTAAATGGCGCATTTATGGTGGTTAGTGATTTGATGCGGGTTTATCCCGGTAACTGCGAAGTCAGTTTTGTGAAAATGGCTTCCTATGAAGGGTTAAAATCAACAGGTACCGTGAATGCACTTATAGGAATCAATGAAAATTTTGAAGGGCGCACAGTAATTTTGGTAGAGGATATTGTTGATACCGGAAACACTTTAGAAAGTTTACACGAGATGTTTTCCAACGAAAAAGTAAAAGCTTTAAAAACAGCCACACTTTTCTTTAAACCCGAAGCTTATAAGAAAGAGCTGAAAATCGATTATACGGGAATTGAGATTCCCAATAAATTTATAGTAGGATATGGTTTAGACTATGATGGTCTGGGACGTAATCTACCCGAAGTTTACCAATTAAAAAATATATCATGATAAATTTAGTTTTATTCGGTCCGCCGGGTGCCGGTAAAGGAACACAGGCAGACATATTAAAAGAAAAATATGGATTGATTCACATTTCTACGGGAGATGTATTTCGATACAACATTAAAAATGCCACTGAACTTGGCACTTTGGCCAAATCTTATATTGATCAGGGAAAACTGGTGCCTGATGAAGTAACCATCAATATGCTCAGTGCAGAAGTTGACAAAACACCTGACTCTAAAGGCTTTATATTTGACGGATTCCCCAGAACCGAAGTTCAGGCAGCATCGCTTGACCGGCTTTTAGCCACAAAAGGAACTGAAGTCACGGCCATGGTAGCACTTGAAGTGGATGATGAAATCTTGGTAGAACGCCTTTTGGAACGCGGTAAAACAAGCAACAGGCCTGACGATGCAGATGAGGCAGTCATCAGGAAACGCATCAAAGTGTACTATGATGAAACCGCTATTTTAAAAAGCTATTATAAAAACCAAGATAAATATTATGGTGTTGATGGCGTGGGAAGTATCAGAGAAATCACAGAACGATTGAGCAAAGTAATTGATAGCCTATAATATATATCGAAAGATTTTAATAAACCCCTAACCCATAACTATTTATCACAATGACAGAAGGCAATTTTGTAGATTATGTAAAAATGCACGTCTCTTCCGGAAAGGGAGGGCAAGGTTCTGCACATTTGCACCGTGAAAAATATGTTGAAAAAGGTGGTCCTGATGGTGGTGACGGTGGTCGCGGAGGTCATGTTATTTTGAGGGGTAAAGACAATTTGTGGACACTGTTACACCTCAAATACCGCAAACACATCAAAGCCGGGCACGGAGAACACGGCTCCAGTGGAAGAAGCACAGGTGCCGATGGAGAAGATGTCTATATTGATGTGCCACTGGGCACAGTGGTGCGAGATACCGAAAGCCAGGAAGTTATTTTTGAAATCACCGAAAATGATGAAGAAAAAATACTTCTGGAAGGTGGAAAAGGTGGTTTGGGCAACTGGCATTTTAAAAGCAGCACCAACCAAACACCCCGCTATGCACAACCCGGCATACCGGCGCAGGAACGCGACATAACACTCGAATTAAAAATACTCGCAGACGTGGGCTTGGTGGGCTTCCCCAATGCAGGTAAATCTACTTTGCTTTCGGTTGTGACGGCAGCAAAACCCAAGATTGCAGACTATGAATTCACGACCTTAAAACCCAATCTGGGCATTGTAAAATACCGTGATTTTCAAACCTTTGTTATGGCAGACATTCCCGGAATTATCGAGGGAGCCGCTGAAGGAAGAGGCTTGGGACATCGATTTTTGCGTCATATAGAACGTAATTCAACTTTGTTGTTCCTCATTCCCGCTGATGCAAAAAACATCAAAGAGGAATATGATATTTTACTCAACGAACTTAAAAAATACAATCCTGAGTTGCTGGATAAAGACCGTTTGGTCGCCATATCCAAAAGCGATATGCTGGACGCAGAACTCAAAGCCGAAATGAAAAAGGAACTGGACAAACAATTCAAAGGCATCCCTTACCTGTTCATTTCTTCAGTGGCACAACAAGGTTTGACAGAGTTAAAAGACCAACTCTGGAAAATGTTGAATTGATTTACTTCAAATAATTCTTTTCAAATATAAGCGGAAGCAATACTTTTAGAGAGTCTACTTTTGCCACTTTACCTGTTTCTCCCATAAAATAAATTTCAATGGGTTTTTCCTGTTTTACCTCATATTCAGCAATAGCTTGCCTGCATGAGCCACAAGGAGGTATGGGAGCATCGAGCTTTTGTGTTTCAGAACGGGCAGTAAGTGCAATTTGCACTATTGAAACATCAGGATATTGTGAATTCGCATAAAAAACCGCTACTCTTTCAGCACAAAGTCCGGAAGGATAAGCTGCATTTTCCTGATTGTTTCCGGTTATGATTTTACCGTTATCCAAAAGTACCGCCGCTCCCACTTTAAATTTTGAATAGGGTGCATAAGCATTTTCACGTGCGTTTTCTGCCTCATTCATCAGTTGAAGTACTTCTTGCGGTAATTCATCTTTGGAATCAAAAAGAGTAAGTTTTGTATGTATTTCAACGTGTTTCATCGATGTGCAAATTTAATGCTTTATAATAAATAGCCACATTTACAGGAAAAAAAAACCCGAGTTGCAATTGCAGTCGGGATTTTTTTTTAAATTTTTATGCTGTCTAATATTCTTGATAAAACTCACTATCACCAAAATTGAAGGTCAATCCAAAACGAAGTGTTCCTTCCAGCGGGCTTCTTACTTGAGAGGTTGAAAACAAATATGAAACATCAATATTGATGGAAGTGTATTTAAACCCGGCCCCAAGGGATACAAATTTACGGGAACCTTTTTCATCACTTTCATTAAAATATCCTGTGCGCAGGTAAAAAGATTCCTGATATGCATACTCAACACCGAGTGCCCAAGTAAACTCTTTCAACTCTTCACTGAACCCGTCAGGGGCATCACCAAATGATGAGAACATTCCACTAAAAAAGCTTTCATTATAATAATCATCTTGTTGATTTATTACACCATCATTATTTGAATCGCTAGGTGTTGGCACTAAAAGTTTATTGACTTCAGCGGTTACACCCACCCTATTGAAAGCATCAAGGATAAAATCAAAACCACCTCCAAGTCTTAGGTTTGTAGGTAAAGAGTTTTCCTGGCCCACTTCATCATATTTTATTTTTGGACCAATGTTTGAAATATTGAAACCGGCTCTCCATTTGCCATCAAATTCGTTATAAACTATTTCTTCACTTTGATAATATCCGGCAATATCAACGGCGAAAGAACTCCCTGCTGTGGCATCTTCATCTGCAACCTGAAGTTTCAGGTCAGATCTTAAATACCTTCCGGCAACACCCATCGAAAAACGATCGCTCAAGCGCAAAGAATAAGAAAGATCAAAAGTTAGTTCGTTTGGACTCTGAAGTAAAGGCTCTTGTTCAGGAGTATCCCTGAGTTCAATATCACCCAAGCTAAAATACTTAAAACTGGCCCCTACAGCACTACGTTCATTCAAACGGTTGTAGTACGTCAAATTTCCTAAGAAAATATCATTCACCAATTGGCTGAGATAGGGTGTATAAGTAACACCAATTCCTTGTTTGTATGTTGAAAAAGCATATTTTGCGGGATTCCATTGTTGAGAAAAAGCATCTACTGATGTTGCTACACCCATATCGGCCATACCGGCTGCCCTGGCGTCAGCGGCAATCAATACAAAAGGGACTGCTGTTGTTATAACTCTGCTGGGCTCCTCTTGAGCATTTGACTTGCTTACTGTAAATATTACCAGTAGTGATAAAAGAACTCTCTTCATAAATAATAATTTTGAACAAATATAAATTTAAATTTTATAGGACAACTAATTTTTCAAACTTTTCAACTTTCTTATTGGTTAACGTAGATTTTACCGTTAACTTATATACATACACACCTTTTCCGATACGGTCTCCAAAATCATCTCTTCCATCCCAGGTAATTTCACGTGATAAAAACCCATCAGTATTGATAACCTGGTTTTGGGTCCAGACTACTTTTCCGGTAACGGTAAAAACCTGAACCTGAACTTCAAGCGGTTCAAAAGGGCGGTTGTGGTTAAACCAAAACTCTGTATAACTCACAAACGGATTTGGGTAATTCAATACTCGTTCAATAACCAGTTCATTACTTCCGGCAACTACAAATTGTATTTCAGCAGTTGAAGAATTGTTATACACATCCCAGGCTTTTAACGTAAGGGTGTGGAGGCCTTCTTCAAGGTTGCGTAAACTATAATTTAAACTTCCTTTTGCAAAATTATCTACGTCAGATTGATAGTAGTCATTTAAAATAAAAGGATTGGTTTCATCTCCATCGAGAATGGCAACAATATCATGCCCTATACCGCTTGCAGTATTGATCCCGTTTTCATCTTCCAATTTTGCAATTAAAATGGGTGAATTGTTTGTAGTACCTCCATTGACAAAACTCTCGTCATTCATAAACAACCTGATCAACGGTCCTTGATTGTCATCAGGTGCATTTTCATTGAGTCCGCCCACCAAAATGGTTTCATTGGAGCCGGCCTGGTCTTCCAGTTGATTGTTTCGCTTTGCGTATAAACTCACCCTGCCTTCCCCCACCGGAATGGCAATATCACGCGGCACGACAAATTCTATTTCAAATTGCCCGCCTGTAATCGATGCCTGACCGTTGAATATGGCTTCTCCAAGGGTTTCAAATTCCATAATCACCAGTCCATTTGCATTTGTCGTACCGTCATTACCCAACGTTTGTCTTTGCAGGCGTTTGTCATAAACTTTGGCTTCCAGAGTACCATTGTATGTACTGATGAGATTGCCAGCGGGATCAACAACACGTCCTCCTAATTTTACTCTGCTCAATGCTTTTAAAGTATCTGTAGCCTGTGCTAAAGGAGCACCATTCAATGTAGTCAAGATTACCTCTTTTTTTGGAAAGGCAAGATGCATGGCCGGATCACCAATATAAAAAATCACGCGCCTGTTACCATTGCTAATTTGATTTTTTGCCCTTCTTAAAGCTTCAGCCGGAGGCAAGAAATTATCAAGATTGTAAGCATATAAAAATTCTGCCAGGGCAATATTAAAGTCTGTACCCAAACCAACCCCTATTTGTCGTGTTGTGGAAATAAGTGCAATGGCTCCACCTTCTTTGTTCCAGTATGTATATTCTCCGGCAGTAGGACGCAACGGGTTATCAAACCTTGTAAATTCGCAGGTTACAGTAACAAAAAGAGGATATCGATTGCGGTTTCTTAAGTTCTGGACACTTTCTTTTGTAACGATACGCTCGCTAGCCAAACCGTCTTCACCACCGTGACCAAAATAATTCATTACTAGGGCGCCCACATCAATGGAGTTGTTAATGGCTTCATTGACTTTTGGGTATCTGTTTCCACCTGAAGCTGTTTCCTGTTGATATGAATCACTGTGAATTTTTACAACATTTACAAAGGGTTTAAATGCTCCAATGGTGTTTCCCAAATCATCAAGTCTTATTTGAAGATTTGAGTCCCCTAAATCATCTGCATCATCTGAAATAAGGACAAAATTATTACGCCAGTTGCCATAAGATGCCGCTGATGCATAATTGATAACCTTATTTACCATATCATTTGCCAGCGAAACATTATCTGCAACAATGCGCCCAACTGCTATATCAAGCATGTCAGACCCAAGCATTGTCCCCTCATTGGAATCCATCATCCCAAAAAAGTCATCAGACATATACGTTGAAGATGCCGAAATAGAGGTAAAACTGTTTACGTGATATGTAGGCACCATGTTATTATTGTCGTTTAGACGATTTTTGTAATCGACAGAGGTATCTCCAAAGAAACATACATATTTTAACCTGTTTTCAGGAGAAGAGGCATTGTCATATATATATTTTATGAAATTGCGAATGGCGCCAATATCCTGTTTTCCGTTACTGAATTCATTATAAATCTTATCTGTAGTGACTACTTTGACCCGCAAGCCACTCAGGTTTTTATGATGACTGGCCAGACGCAATGCCGGTTGCAATAGAAAAGGAGGCACAACAATAAGGTAATCGATATCCTGAAAAGCACCTTGTTCATTCTGGAAAATGGTTCCTTTCAAATTTTGATTTGGAATTGAAGAAGGTGTAACACGAGTAGGTACAAAAAAATCACTGTTGTGAACTGCTACATATTTTCTCACTTCACCCATTTGGGCTTTAAAACTAATAACATTTGCATTGTTCTCATTGCTTACAGCTGAAATAAAAGCCGGGTTTGTGACATCCCAGACTTGTGTAAATTGCGAGGCATTTGAAATTTGATACTCGCCAATTCCCGAAAGCGTTGCTGCCTCATCATTTCTGAAAGCCATCTGCCCTTCCGTTCCTGTCAATTGCCGCAATGCATTGATACTAATATAATCAAGATATGCATTGCTTTGGGGGTTACCGGCGTTGTTGTATGTGAGTCTTACGGTAACCGTTTCAGAAGAAGCGTTTACATCACCGTTAAAACTTCTTCCGGAGCCCAGTGAGGTACTGGTTGTAAGTGCTCCAAATTGCAAAGTTGATTGCTGCTGGCCATTTACCTCAACATCCATGGTTGTTGCCACCTCAGACAGACCTAGTGCATAAACACTTACACCCACAGGTTGACCGGAGGCAATATTAGGGAATTCAAATTCAAATGTTTGTTCATTCTCAATGTCAAACCGGTTTCCAAACCAACGCCTTCCTACCAAGGGCGGGTTTGCTTCATCAATTTCGTGAAACTGATAGTCATTGAATTGTGTTATGGTCGTTGTGGGATTTCCTGAAGGTTCATTATATGAAGCTATTCTTTTACCATTAACTCCGTCTGCCGTGATGAAATAGTAAGCGTTATCATCATAAATATTAATGTGTGTGCCTGATTCTTCATTGAACTGGAAGTTTTCACCATAAAACAAAATATAATCCCCTGAATCAAAAGAACCATCTTCTTCACCAACTACCTGAATGGAGTTTTCCATTAGGTCATATTCACTGTTTTCACTATTTAACAATGGCAACATATTTCCGCCATTACCATATATTTTCAATTTTCTGGGGTCAATGTTGTTTACATCCATCCCCAAGCTGTTTAAAAAATTTCTGTCAATCCTGTAAACCCCGGCTTTGTCAATTTTAAATTTAAACCATTGACCGGATCTTAGCAGCGAATTTGTAAGGCCTATGTTTCTTCCTGCTTCCTGTCGGGTAGATTTAGCATAAGAAACATCAAAAGAAAGTATTTTTTTGTATATCCCATTTTGGTTGATCACGGGAGTGAATGTTAAGCTGGTAAGTGCTTTATTCCGCGCCCTGTTCGTGGATATGGAATACTGAATTTCGCTTGGGATATAAGATCTATCCAAATTTGAAATAGCGGCAGCATTGATATTTTCATACCGTATATTTGTCAACCGCACTGAAGCGGGATTAGCAAAACCGATATCTTCCCATTGTTCAGTATACTTATTTTCTTCATCGTTGAAGTTCAGGGTACTGAAAATTTCTCCACTTTGGTTTTGTTGTTTGGAAATAGAAGATGTCTTACCCCAGTCAAGCACAACGCGTTTTGACTGTGCAAATAGTGACAGGTTTGATAAAATCAAGAATAAAAGTATTGCTTTTTTCATCATCAAAGCATTTAACGGTATATAAGATGAGATATTATCGAATATAACTTATAAAAATTTAAAAAAAACCTATGGTTGTAATAATTTGCTACAACTTACGTTAGTTTGAGAGCCCGCATAAATGTGGGCTACAAATATCGAAATTTAAATTTTTAAAATAATATTGAAAATTTAGCGTTAATTACTATATTGCGAGCCCAATTTTTTCTTAACAGAAGCCATAAATATGAGAAAATCAACAGTTTTAAATCTATTAATAATTGCTGTATTTAGCACATTATTATTTAGCTGTAACAAATCAAGAGATTACAAGGGTAGCTCAAGAGCTACCGGCTGGAACCTAAATGACAAAGATGGAGGTTTCCAGTATGACCCCAAAGCTAAAGAACAAGAAACCGGCCCCGGCTTGGTTTTCGTTGAAGGTGGTACTTTCACAATGGGTAAAGTACAAGATGACCCCATGCGTGATTGGAACAATACCCCAACACAACAACACGTGCAATCTTTTTATATGGATGAAACAGAGGTAACAAACCTTATGTATCTTGAGTATTTAGATTGGACTAAAAAAGTTTTCCCTCCTGATAATGAAAATTACAGAAGAATTTATGATGGTGCTTTACCTGACACTTTGGTGTGGAGAAACAGACTTGGTTTTAATGAAGTAATGACAAATAATTATTTGCGCCACCCAGCCTATGCAGATTATCCTGTTGTAGGTGTAAGCTGGATTCAAGCAGTTGAATTTTCGCAATGGAGGAGCGACCGTGTTAACGAGTTAATTCTGGAAAACGAAGGCTATACAAAAAGAGGTGCAAGAATAACAGACGTTGATGCAAGCACAACTTTTAGCACAGATACATACTTAACATCCCCCACAGATGCCTATGGAGGAAACACTGAAATAACACAAGGTGGTAGAACCTCTGAAAGACTCGTCGAGAGAGATTCTTCACACCTTTATGTTCAACTTACAGACGGTTTGCTATTACCTGATTATCGTTTGCCAACCGAAGCAGAATGGGAATATGCAGCCCTTGGCCTTGGAAGTTTAAGAAGTTACAACGTTTACAGAGGTAAAAAGAAATATCCCTGGGATGGGCAATACACCCGCTCCGGAGAAAGAAGAACCAGAGGTGACCAAATGGCCAACTTCAAACAAGGAGATGGTGATTATGGTGGAATTGCCGGATGGAGTGATGACGGTGCAGATATAACAGCTGAGGTAAAATCATATGAACCAAATGATTTCGGATTGTATGACATGGCTGGAAACGTTGCCGAATGGGTAGCAGACGTATACAGACCCATTGTTGATGATGAATTCAATGACTTCAACTATTTTAGAGGTAATGTTTATACCAAAAATGCCATAGGTGAAGACGGAAAAGTTGAAATATTAACTACAGACGATATTGTTTATGACACTTTAAGTAATGGAAAAATCATCGCAAGAAACCTTCCCGGTGAAATCCTTCAGGTTCCGGTTGATGAACAAGAAACATACTTAAGAACCCAGTTCTCTGAAAGTGACAACAGAAACTTCAGAGATGGTGACAAACGTTCTACCCGAGACTTTCAGGCATTTAATGATTTTGATGAAGAAGAGTCTTCTACCCGTACTATGTATAACTCACCAAAACATAGTGTAGAAGCTGATACAACAGGCAGCCTTGATCGTCAATATGACCAGACAAATACCAGAACAACTTTAATCAATGACGAAGTAAGGGTGTTCAAAGGTGGCTCTTGGAGAGACAGAAACTACTGGCTTGACCCTGCACAAAGACGTTATTTCCCTCAAGATATGGCTACAGACTATATTGGGTTTAGAAACGCTATGTCACGAGTAGGATCAAAATCCAAAAAAGGCAAAACTGCAAGAAACTAAAACCATAATATTATAAAATCAAAGCCCCTTAATTTGGGGCTTTTTTTATACCTTTATTTTTATGACTATAGAGCACTTACACGCACTTTTTTTAGCCTCAACAGGTATAAGCACAGATACACGAAAAATCAATAAAGGAAATCTTTTTTTTGCCCTAAAAGGTGAAAACTTCAATGCAAACACATTTGCCGAAAAAGCACTTAAACTTGGTGCCGGCCAAGCCGTTATAGATGAAAAAAAATATCATCAGCACACTGGAAAAACAATTCTAGTAAACGATGTGCTTGCAACACTACAAGAATTATCCGCTTTTCACAGAGAGTATCTTAAAATACCTATCATAGTGCTGACAGGAAGTAATGGCAAAACCACAACCAAAGAATTGATTCAGGCAGTACTTAAAGAAAAATACAATATTGCAGCTACTCAAGGCAATCTAAACAACCATATAGGCGTGCCGTTAACATTGCTGTCTATGAATAAAAGCACTGAAATGGGTGTGGTCGAAATGGGTGCAAACCATCACGGTGAAATTGCTTTTCTATGTGAACTTGCAAAACCTGACTATGGGTATATCACTAATTTTGGAAAAGCCCATCTGGAAGGTTTTGGAAGCCTGGAAGGAGTTGTCCAGGCAAAAACTGAACTCTACCGGTATTTGAAAAAAATGGATAAAACAGTATTCATCAATACAGACGATGCTACCCAAGTTATCAAAACAGAAAAACAAAACAAGATTACCTTCAGTACTGAAAATAATAGTGAAATAAATATCATATTAAAAGAACAAAACCCTTTTCTCACAGTAATATTTCAGCAGGTTGAAATAAAGAGCCGGTTAACGGGCATCTATAATTTATCAAACCTCGCTGCCGCAATAGCTATTGGATCTCACTTTGACCTGACTCCTTTAGAGATAAAAAAAGGTATTGAAAACTATTCCCCGCAAAACAACCGTTCACAGTTTTTGACAAAGGATACTAATACCATACTGATGGATGCATATAATGCCAATCCCACAAGTATGCAGGCCGCTTTAGAAAATTTTGCCCAACTCGATGTCCCAAATAAAATAGTTTTTCTGGGAGACATGTTTGAATTGGGTGCAGATGCTTCCATGGAACACGAAGAAATTGCAAAACTCACAGCAGAAAAAAAATTTAAAAAAGTATACCTCGTCGGCGAAAATTTTTGTGAAACTGTCGTTGAAGATAAAAGCATCGTCAAATTAAAGTCATTTGAGGAATTGAGAAAAACGCTGGATGCAACTAAAATAATCGACAGCACTCTCCTTATCAAAGGTTCGAGGGGGATGGCGATGGAACGTATTTTGGAATTAATCTGATAAGAAACCGCAGTCAAACTCTAAAAACAAAAAACCTATGCATACACATAGGTTTTTTCATTGATGTGGGTCATACTGGATTCGAACCAGTGACTTCCACGTTGTCGACGTGACACTCTGAACCAACTGAGTTAATGACCCGAAATATTTGACCAATTTAATTAAAAAAACCCACACTAGTGTGCGGGTTTAAATTGCTGTGGGCGATGAGGGATTCGAACCCCCGACCCCCTCGGTGTAAACGAGTACAACCGATTTTATGAATTGCCGACGCTTGATTATTAGCACTTTACATTTTAAAGAACGGTAAAAACTAAATATAAAACTCATTTGATTAACACTTTGATTAACAGTAATTATTTTTGCAAACGCCTGTCAATCAAAAAGTAAGAGAGTTTTCAAGCTCCTCTTATGTTTTATACGTTTTCAAAGATACATAAAACCTCCAAAATACCACTATTTACAACACTAATTTTGCCATACATCGGTGATAAAAGATTGTCTTAACTAATAACAAAAACAACTTTTAAAACACCTCCACCATTATGGATATTTTAGCAAAACTAGACGAGATAGATGCGTTTACTGATCTTATAAATGAAAAGTCAGATTTGATAAGAAAAGAACTTTCAAAAAAAGAAAAAGCGAACAATAAAATCAATACGGTATCAAGGGATTTAGTTGCCCGGGCATTAGCGAAACGCGCAAAAAGTAGGATTTCATTTAATCATATTAAAGCAAAATAGAATGTGTTTTGATAGACACGAGACGAAATTGGGCAGCAGAGGGGTAATAACAAGGTTCAATGTTATTATATTAACTGTTTTCAAGGTTCCTCCATTATAATCCTCAAAATGATGTCGTGTTTAAATCGGCTGAAAGCACTCTTACCATTTCGTCTGTAATAATCTTTAATGTGGTGGTAAAACAAATCTATCGAACCTCATCATAATAGACATTGACCGATTAAAAAAAATAATGAAAAATATATACATCAAACATAAAATATAACCTTAACTATAAAAACAAAAAATAACATAAACTATAATTAAATGAAAACCACGAAAATTAATGAAATGACTACTAATTATGCAAGAGAGTCATTAATCGATTGTATGTACAGTAAGGATGAAAAACAATTTACTTTCAAAAATATTCATGAAATTGAAGAATTGTCTACTAAAGTTGGTGATGATGAAATTGAAATAGAATATTCAGTATCTACTGTAATACCACACGAAGAATCAATGCAGAAAGTATGTTATTCTCCAATCCATATAATATTATGTGGGGGTGGTTATGTATTTAAAAGGCATAAATTAGAGGTATATGAAGCAGGCGACAATCGTACAATGTTGATAATGAGATATAAAAAGCTACCAATACAATAAATAAACTATAATATAAAGTTCAAAAAATCCCGTATATCCACGGGATTTTTTTATTTCATGTAACCAACACCCACATCAATGGGAACTTACCCGATTAAAAATGTAAGAGACTAAAAATTATAATAAAAAGCTTTTTTTAATGTCGGCTTCTCGAATTTATGGTCTCCAAATTCAATATTCCCTATCCTTTGGGTCAAATTGGTTTTGAGTGACTCCCGATGGGTGGGTAAAAGCAATTCATAAAACAGCTTCCCATCCACCTTGTAAAATTCCGTTATTTGGTGGAAAATCTGAACGTTTTCCATGGTTTTGATAAACTTATCTCTAACCTTTCGATATACCATATTGGCGGTGCTATTGTCACAGACTACCCTCCCGCTCTTTTTTGTGACGAACAGATTATCCCATTTTCTTCATGTGTAACAGATAATTGTCTATTGCTTCGCTATATTCTCCGTTGGAAAATGTTTCTTCCTCTGCAAAGTCCAAATGTGATTGGTTGACTAGCACTATTTCCGACCCGTAATAATTTGATGATTTTTCTGCCATAAATTATATATGGGAATGGGGTTTTATTGGGGTCAGGGTGTAATCCACAAAAAAAGATACAACCACCATAAAAGATACCCTTAACTATAATAATAAACATTATACAAACATTTAAAAATTAAAAATTATGGAAACAAAAAACCACAAAAATGAGGAATCAAGTAACGTTATCATGGGTGTATACATCGGGGGTGAGAGTTTGGCAATATGTACGCTCAATACGAGTATGGAACATTTAAACATACCATACAAGGATTATATGAGTATGGCGGTGAAAAATAATGAAATTGAGATTGATAAATTAAGTAAGGCTATAGAAAAAGAGCCTTATGGAATAATTATCAAAAACAAAATCATGGAAATGGAACGGAGAGAAATAAAAAGAGGTGTATTAATGCAGGAGATGAACAATATTATCGCACAACGTATTATAAATTTTGCACAAAGACACAACGTTCATAAAATAAATATAGGACACTCATCATGTGTTTGGAAAGAAGAAGAAGTTATGAGAAAAGGGGGATTATTGGTAATATCAGAAATAATCGAACGAAACACCATTAAACATGGAATTTTGGTTGAAATGATTGATAAGGTAATAGATTCACCGATTTGTCATTCTTGTGGTGATTAGGGTGAAGGCATTTAAAAGATGAAGAAATTTTTATAGGTGATGAAGAAGATATTTTCAGCTGTGTCAAACAACAAAATCAATTTTTAGACGATTTATTTGATATAGATAATAACTTATTATGGTTTTTAACCCTCGAAAATATTAAAAAGTTAGATTTTAACACAACCACTAAATTTGATATTGGATGGTTTATTCGTGAATGGACGGATAATGAAATAGAATTAACATATATTTTAGATGAAAGTGATGTGGGTGGTACTTATAATAGTTTATTCGATATTT
>JBBDVI010000159.1:0-14789 GCA_040903465.1 Flavobacteriaceae bacterium | reverse complement strand
CCGGACCCAGTAACTTTATAAGTGCGATGGGTGATGCTTTGGCCAGTGGTTTTAATATTTTTTCAGGGGGTTGGGCAGCTTCCCCTGCAGCTGCCGAAATGGAAATCGTAACCATGAATTGGTTATTGAAAATGTATGGCTTTCCCGTAAAACGCGGTGGTGGTATTTTCACCAGTGGAGGCTCGATGGCCAATTTGACAGCTGTTGCGACTGCACGAAATGTGAAATGTGGTGACGATTTCTCCAAAGCCGTCATTTACCTTTCAGACCAGGCACATTCTTCAAATATCAAAGCCATTCGTGTTTTGGGTTTTCGAAAAGAGCAAATCAGGATTATTCCCACAGACGGCGAATTTAAAGTAGCTGTTAACAAGCTAAAAAACGCTATTGCGAAAGACAAAATCGAGGGGTGGCAACCGTTCTGTTTTATAGCCTCTGCAGGAACCACCAACACCGGAACGGTAGACCCGCTTAACGAACTGGCCACCATTTGTAAAAAAGAGAAAATCTGGTTGCACATCGATGCGGCCTATGGCGGTGCGGCCATTCTGGCCAAAAACGGAAAACAATTGCTTGCCGGAATTGAAAAAGCCGATTCCATTACCGTTGATCCCCACAAATGGTTTTACCAGCCTTATGAAATCGGGTGTCTCTTAGTGAGAAACCACAAATGGATGAAAGGAACCTTTACCGAAAAACCGGAATACCTGCGTGATATTGAAGGCAACGAGTCAGAAATCAACTTTTATGACCACGGAATTGAATTAACACGTCGCTTCAGGGCATTGAAGTTTTATATGTCCATCAAAACCTTTGGGCTGAAAGCATTCCGAAAAGCGATTGATTACAACATCAAACTGGCCGAACAAACAGAAGATTACCTGCGTAAAAGCAATACCTGGGAAGTCGTTTCACCGGCTACCCTGGCCATTATCAATTTCAGGTACCATCCCATCAGCGGGAAGTTATCAGAAAAACAACTCGATAAAATCAATCAGAAAATATCTGAAAAGGTAGTAGCTTCCCGTGAAGCCCTTTTAGTTACCACCATTTTAAACGGACAAGTGGTATTGCGCATGTGTTTAATCAACCCGCGAACCAGCATGGAGGATATCAAAAGCACCTTGCAGCTTTGTGAACACTTTGCAAACGAATAGATGAATCGGCACTATGACATACTGATCATCGGCGGAGGAGCTGCAGGATTTTTTACCGCTATCAATGCGGCAGAACTGAATCCGGATTATAAAATTGCCATACTCGAACGCGGTAAAGAAGTACTGACCAAAGTGCGCATCTCAGGCGGCGGTCGGTGCAATGTTACCCACGCCGAATTTATTCCCAAAGAACTTTCCCAAAAATATCCCCGCGGGGAAAAAGAACTGCTGGGGCCGTTTCACAATTTTATGACCGGCGATACGATCGATTGGTTTGAACAACGTGGCGTTGCGCTGAAGATTGAAGAAGACGGCAGGATGTTTCCCGAGAGTGACAATTCACAAACCATTATCGATTGTTTTTTAAAAGAAACAAACCGATTGGGGATTGACATATTACTAAATCATTCCGTTCAGGAAGCTGCTAAAGAAAATAACCTCTGGAACGTGGAAACCACACAAGGAACTTTTCAGGCCAAATACCTGGTGATCGCCACCGGAAGCAACCCCAAAATCTGGAAACTGTTGCAAGGCCTGGGACACACCATCGTTCCGCCGGTACCATCGCTGTTTACCTTCAACATTAAAGACAACCGCATTGCTGACTTGCCCGGGGTATCGACGAATGCCACATTAAAAATAAAAATAAAACCCTCCCCCTTGGGGGGAGTCGGAGGGGGACTTGAAAGTGAAGGTCCGTTACTCATCACCCACTGGGGGTTGAGCGGTCCGGCGATTTTAAAACTTTCGGCCTGGGGAGCGCGCGATTTGAATGTATTGGATTACAAATTCACCCTGGAAGTGAATTGGCTGGAACACTTGAGATATGACGACGCAGTAGAACACTTAAAAGAAATCAAACTCAACAACGCAAAACAACTGGTTGCAAAATACCCGCAGTTTGAATTGCCCAAACGCCTATGGCAAAGCCTTGTAAATGCTTCCGGAATTGATGCCGAAACCAAGTGGGCTGAGGTCAACAAACAACAGTTACAAAATCTGGCCAGCCAACTCACCCAAAGCCGCTTTGAAGTCAACGGGAAAAGTACATTCAAAGAAGAGTTCGTCACTGCCGGTGGTGTGGAATTAAAAGAAATCGATTTCAAGACCTTTGAAAGTAAAATCCATAAAAACCTTTATCTGGCAGGCGAAGTACTCAACATTGACGCCATCACCGGTGGCTTTAATTTCCAAAATTGCTGGACGGGCGGTGTTTTAGTGGCGAGGGCGATTAATGAATGATATGCTTTGCCTATACATAAACCATTAAGGCATTAAGAAGCATTAAGCACTATTCTCTTAACTACCCTTAATTTCTTAATGGTTAAAAATTCCAATGTTCTTATAAATGCGGATGTTAAATATCTGCACTTATCTTCAAAGTCAGCGGTAGAAAATTGAATATTTCATGAAATGAAAATATGTATCTTTGTTCTCCTATGACCAATCACGATTTCCTTTCAAAACCCTATACCCACACCCTTGAAAAAGGACAGGTAAGTTGGCAATCACCCAGCAATATTGCCTTGGTAAAATACTGGGGGAAATATGGCGAACAGTTGCCCAAAAACACCTCCATAAGTTTTACCTTATCCAACTGCCATACCAAAACAACCTTGTTTTATGAACCCAAAACAACAGCGGGTTTTGACTTTGAAGTTTATCTGGATGGTAAAAGAGAAGCAGGTTTTGAACCCAAAATAGAAACCTTCTTTAAACGCATTGAATCCTATATTCCCTTTTTAAAAGACTACCGTTTCCGTTTGGAAACCACCAATAGCTTTCCGCACAGCAGCGGCATTGCCTCTTCCGCCAGCGGGATGAGTGCCCTTGCTCTGTGTTTAATGGAAATGGCACTTCGACTTCGCTCAGCGACCGGGTCAGGAGAAATGACCCGCGAATATTTCAATCAAAAAGCTTCCTTTCTTGCACGCTTAGGCTCAGGGAGCGCGTGCCGCAGTATTGAAGGACCGCTCATTGTTTGGGGGGAGCATCCCGAAATTCCCGGGAGCAGTCACCTTTTTGGAACTAAATATCCTTTTGAAGTACATAAAAACTTTGCCAACTATCAGGATACCATTCTACTGGTAGATAAAGGAGAAAAGCAGGTTTCCAGTACCGTGGGTCACAACCTGATGCACGACCATCCCTTTGCGGAACAGCGTTTCGCGCAAGCGAATTCAAATATGCAAAAACTTATTCCGGTATTGAAAGAGGGGAATCTTGACGAATTCATCAACATTGTAGAAAGCGAAGCCCTTTCCCTTCACGCCATGATGATGACTTCGGTGCCATATTTTATCCTGATGAAACCCAATACTCTGGAGATTATCAACCGCATCTGGAGCTTTCGCAATGAGACCGGAAGCAAGGTGTGCTTCACGCTGGATGCCGGTGCCAATGTGCATGCCTTGTATCCGGAAGGTGAAAAAGTGGAGGTTTCAAGGTTTATCGAAACCGAACTTTCAGCCTATTGTAAAAATAACGAATTCATAAAAGACCAGGTAGGGCCCGGAGCTTTTCAGCTTACTTCTTGATTACTTTAAAGGACGCTGTCTTTTCGGTGGCTGTTTTAGCAGTGATAAAATAAATACCTGTAGCCCCATCGATAGTGAGTTGATATGTATCAGTATTTTGAACAGTATGTTTTGAAAGGGTTTGTCCCAACACATTGCTTACTGTCAATTCAACTTCAGGCACAATCATACCAAACTGAATATCAAAGGTGCCACGGGTTGGGTTGGGTGTAGCTGTAATATTCAGTTGTTCAAATTCTTCATTATCGAGTACCGGTTCTTTATTAATTACTTTGAGAATAACCTCGTCTGAAGTACAGGTCACTTCAAACTCATAAATCAAATTTTGGTATGTTGTAAAGATAGATGGTGGTAAATTACATCCTGTGATTCCATGACTGGCTGTGATTACAGTAAACGTATCATTAATAGCTGCGTCATAGTGTAAGGTGATCGCTATAGCACCTTCTATATAAGGGTCGTCAAGCACCTCTAATGTATCATATTCTTCAGGTAGGCTTCCAAAAATATCCAGTTCGATTGTTGACTGAGGCGAGAGCGTAAATGTATTGACAAAATCCAATTCAACAGCCTGGGTGCCATCAGGTCTTATGATTCCGTTGTTAGAAAAGGGTGCGGTAATATCAAAGGAGCCTTCACCGGCCATTATACCTGTGCTCATATTATTAATGGCTTGTTGAGGTCCTAAAACCAATATATTCTGAGTTTTTCCCACCCAAAGGGTGCCGTAATTGTTTGTGACTAGCGTAAGATAAAAGGAGCCAAATTGACCAATATCCTCTTTATGTAACAAACCATAATTATTAAATGTGCCACCGGTTGCATCGGTGCTCAGTGCACCACTACTCCCACTGGCGAGAATTGTTGCACCTTGGGCATTATTGAGTACCATATTATCCCAGGCACGAATAATACCGGTGTCATTAATGAATAACAAATTTTCATTATTGAAAGTCAATTGGCTAATGATTTTCTGGGTCCACCCTGTAATTTCAAAAGTGCCATGGTTTGTTATGGTTGCGTTGCCTGAGAGCGTTCCCAATGTATATAAAAAATAACCGTTCGCCATAATTTCAATTCCGTTGGTGATTGTTATGGAATTGTTGACCTCCAGAGTAGCATTGGCTTCAATGGTCATAAAATCAAGTGTAGCAAGGCTGCTGGTAATGTCAACAGTAAAACCGGAAGGAATGAGTACAGTGCTCGTGGCATCAGGTACTGTATTGGCATCCCAGTTTGAAGCGTTGAACCAGTTGGTATCGCCTCCGTTTCCGTTCCAGGTATGTGTTTGACCCCATGTGAAAAAAGGAAAAAGAAGAAGTAAAATGTACAGAAGTGTAGTAGAAGTTCTCATAATTTAAATGAGTTTGATGTAACTAAAAATACTAAAAATTAGTGAGTTACAGCAAAAACACAAAAAAAATATTTAAGTTATTTTTTTAATATAGATACTCCAGAACAACTATATTTGCACCAAAATATTTAGTATTGTTAAAAATTCTTTATCTTTACTATTAAATTAAACATTAATGCGAGGCCCTTTATTTTACTCAAAAATCCTACTCTTTGGTGAATATGGTATCATCAAAGATTCCAAAGGCTTATCGATTCCTTATAATTTTTATAACGGTGCCCTAAAGATTGATGAACACCACACTGTGGCGACGCATAAATCAAATCAGGGTCTCAAGCGCTTTGCAGAGTACCTGCAAACCTTGCAGGAGGAAAACCCTGGATTGGTAACCTTCAACTTGGAAGCCTTAAAAAAAGATATTGAAGACGGTCTTTACTTTGACAGTACCATTCCGCAAGGATATGGTGTGGGGAGTAGCGGTGCACTGGTAGCGGCCATTTATGACCAGTATGCCAACGATAAAATAACGGTCCTTGAAAACCTTACCCGCGAAAAATTACTCCAACTCAAGGCTATTTTCAGTGCGATGGAGTCTTTTTTCCACGGCAAGTCCTCCGGGCTTGACCCATTAAACAGTTACCTCAGCTTACCCATACTCATCAATTCACATGACAATATCGAGCCGGCAGGCATCCCTTCCCAACTCAAAAAAGGAAAAGGAGCGGTGTTCTTACTGGATAGTGGCGTGACCGGTGAGACCGCACCGATGGTGCAAATCTTTATGGAAAACATGAAGCAGGAAGGTTTCCGAGCGATGCTGAAAGACCAGTTTGTAAAACATACAGATGCCTGTGTGGATGACTTCCTGAAAGGCGATGTAAAATCCTTGTTTTCAAATATCAAGCAACTTTCGCACGTAGTGCTGGACAACTTCAAACCAATGATCCCAAAACAATTCCACAAGCTATGGAAACAAGGGATCGATACCAATGCATACTACCTCAAACTCTGCGGCAGCGGTGGCGGTGGTTACATCCTCGGGTTTACCGAAGACCTTGATAAAGCACAGAAAGCCCTCAAAAATTATAAGCTTGAAGTGGTTTATAACTTTTAGTCCCTATTAAGCAAAATGAGTTTTGGTGTTCAGGCAGCACTTATTTTTTTACAAACTTCTCGGTTTGTTTTATTCCCATTTCATTTTCTACAACTAGAAAGTAAACCCCGTTGCTAAGCTGTTTCAAATCTATTTTATGTGTTCTCTGGATGCTTTCACTGTATAGCAGTTTACCGTTTGGGCTGTACATCTTAACCAAACAGGAATTGCAAAAGGATGTATCAATGTTTATAAAGTCATGTGCAGGGTTAGGGTAAATAGTTATTGCCGGTGCCAGGCTATTTTCTGAAGTACTTAAATAAGTATTATTGCTGTGAAAAATGAGTTTGTTTTGTGAAAAATCTTCTATGATTAGTTTTCTAGCAGAACCAAGCGTGAAAGTATACTCCATGGTTTGATTTATATTATCATTTAGAAAATCAAAAACATGTTGTTTAAAGTCTTCCAAATAATTCGCATTATATCCTGATACCGGATCACATGCATCCGCAGTGTTTTGAAGAATACCACAACTTATAAAGCACGGACCCTCGTAAACCTCCACATCTAATTCCCAACTGAAGTTTATTCCAACAAAAATTTCCCCACACAGGGAGATGGTAAACGTGCCTTCATAGATATCTGCTACTGTGGGTGCAGCGCCATAGGGTAGGTCAAAAGTTTGACCCTGATATTGCACTTGCGTTAAACTCCAAATATGGGTTGGAGGCTCATGCCCCCAATAGGGAGATTGTGCCTGATCATTGATTTCATTGGGAGTATTTGAAAATTCGATAAAATTACTGTTTGAGGGATGGTTAAATACGATGTCTTTGATCCCCGATTCAAAAGGGTTGTTTTGTATAGTAAATGTGATAGTTTCATTTACCATACTACTAAAAATATCTTTTACATTACTATACACACCAAGCGAACTACAATTGGGGTTTTGTATTTCTGTAAGGTTGAGAAATACAATTTGATTATTGCTTACGTAATTAACATCCATTTCAAACGCACCACCGCAACAATCTTGTACCACCATTTTATCATTTAAAAAAGCAATTTCAGTTCTTATTTCAGGGTTAGTATTCAATATATTATCCCATGATGTACTTGTGCTACTATTTTTACCGGCTTGTACAAACCAACTTTCATTAAGGAGGACTTGATTTTGAGAATAAATATTTATGGTTATTAAAAAAACCAGTAAAGTTATTATTGTTTTCATACGTTAAAAATTTAGCCCAAGCTAATTTATGAATAAAGATTAATTAAACGGCATGATTTTTTTATTAGCAAGGATGACTTCAAACCCAATATCCCTATCTTTGAATAAATTAAACACAATCTAACATCTCATATCTCAAGTCTAACATCTCATGGCCCTCCTCAACCCAAAACAAAAAAAGTACTTGCTCAAGATGTTGAGCCTTTTTTCTGTGGTGCGGGGGTATAATATATTAATCATCGTCATTGCGCAGTACCTTACGTCCATTTACATACTGGCGCCCGGGAAACCCCTGTTGCAGGTCGTGCTTGACCCAAATTTATTTGTCATCGTGCTGGCATCGGCGCTGGCCATAGCAGGCGGGTATATCATCAACAGTTTTTACGATGCCGAAAAGGACCTTATTAACCGGCCCAACAAGACTTATCTCGACAGTTTTATCAGTCAGAACACCAAGCTCTCGACTTATTTTGTACTGAACTTCCTTTCGGTTATTTTGGCGAGTGCCATCTCTTTCAGGGCGGTACTCTTCTTTTCAGCTTATATTTTCTTTATCTGGTTCTATTCGCATAAGCTCAAAAAATACCCGTTTATTGGCAACTTAACGGCCTCGGTGCTGGCGATAACGCCCTTTTTTGCGGTGTTTATCTACTATAAGAACTTTGCCCTCGTCATCTTTGTACACGCCACCTTTTTGTTCCTCATCATCTCCATGCGCGAACTTGTCAAAGACCTGGAGAACATCAAAGGCGATCTCGTTCTAAACTATAAAACCATTCCTGTGGTCTATGGCGAACGGGTTTCAAAGCGCATTCTTACGTTTTTAAGTATCATCACCCTGGTGCCCATTTATTTGTTGCTCACCCGTTTTGAGATAGGCTATATGGATTTTTACTTCTTTGGGGCGGTGTTGCTCCTGGGAGTATTTTTGTTTTACCTCTGGCACTCTTCGCAAAAGCTGGATTATATCATCCTGCACACCATACTCAAACTTATTATTGTCGTGGGTACACTGAGTATCGTGCTGCTGGATGTTGACTTCCTGTTACGCAGAATATTATAGCCTGCTTTGCACCAAAACATTGAAAATACCCTACCTTTGCAAAAAATTTAAAACGGATTATGGCAAAAGAAGAACATAAAGGAAGCGGACGACGCGAGGGAAAATCCAAAAGCAGAGACATTACCAACAAGAAAAAGTTTACCCCAAAGCCCGCACAAAAGAGACAGGCTCCTAAGCCAAAAGGGCCTGCTGATGAGATGCGCCTCAATAAATACATCGCCAACTCCGGCATGTGCTCTCGCCGTGAAGCAGACCTTTATATCTCAACCGGTCAGGTTCAGGTGAATGGAAAGGTGGTTACTGAAATGGGCCACAAAGTAAAACTCTCTGATGACGTTAAGTTTGACGGCCGCCGTATCAATCCGGAAAAAAAGGAATATATCCTGCTCAACAAACCCAAGGGCTTTGACACTTCAACCAGTGAAGAGACCTTGCACAAATCTGCTGCCGGGCTTGTGATGAATGCCTCAAAATACAAACTCGTTCCCGTGGGAAGGTTGCAACGCAACACCACCGGGCTGCTCTTGTTTACCAACGACCACGATATGCAAAAGAAACTGACCGACACCGGCTTGCTCGTGCGCAAAATCTATCAGGTGTCTCTGGACAAGAACCTCAAGTATGAAGACTTTCAGAAAATAGAGGAGGGCCCCACCATCGAAGGGAAAAAAGTAAGGGTTGACTCGGTTTCTTATGTTGACAATGCCCCCAAAAGCGAAATAGGCATACAGCTGCACAGCAACAGGAACAATATAGTAAGGAAGATCTTTGAAAGCTTTGGCTATGACGTGATCAAGCTTGACCGCGTTTCTTATGCCGGGCTGACCAAGAAAGACTTGCCGCGTGGCAACTGGAGACATTTAACCGCTCAGGAACTGGCAAACCTGCAAATGCTTTAATATTTCAAAAACAGCATTATTTTTCTGTAAACTTATTTTGAAATCCAATTATTTTGATTTCATTTGTATTGTGCTTAGGTGATATAATTCACAAAATAGCAACGGCACGCAGTACTGCCTTATGAAATTTTTTTGTAAATGGAGGCTTTTCGCTTCGGGTAGCTTGCTCACTGCAGCACCCTTGAACAAAAAGCTTCAGGTTTTTAATAAAACTCCCTTCCCAATCACCATAAATCCGGTGCAGGTATTTTCTGTAATGACACCCATACGCATTTGATATTTTATTATTGTTTCGTTAATTTACGAGATAAACTTTCGCAATGCTTAACTTTTTATTAATTTATACGAAATTTTAAAAACAATAATGAAGACCCGATATATAGACCTCATTGACCAAACCTTTTACTTTCCGCAGGAAGAATTCACCCTTGATGATAATGAGCTCCGCTTTCACGATATCGACCTGATGGAGCTGGTTGAAGAATATGGAGCCCCCCTGAAGTTTACATACCTTCCCAAAATATCAGACAACATCAACAGGGCCAAGAAATGGTTTAAGGATTCCATCAAAAAGAACAAATACAAAGGAAAATACTACTATTGCTACTGCACCAAAAGCTCCCACTTTGAGCACGTGCTGCACGAGGCGTTAAAAAATGACATTCATATTGAAACCTCTTCTGCATTTGACATCGATATCGTCAACAAACTCAAGGAAGATGGCAAGATTGATGAAAAGACCTTTGTCATCTGTAACGGCTTTAAGCGTGACCAGTATATCACAAACATCGCCAACCTCATCAACAGCGGACATAAAAACTGTATCCCCATTATCGATAACTATGAAGAGATTGGTTTGCTCAATGAAGAAATCAAGGGTAAGTACAAAATAGGCATCCGCATTGCATCAGAGGAGGAACCCAAGTTTGAGTTTTATACCTCCCGTCTTGGCGTGGGCTATAAAAACATCGTGCCTTTTTACAACCGTCAAATCAAGGACAACAAGAAAGTGCAACTCAAGATGCTGCATTTCTTTATTAATACCGGGATTCGCGACACGGCTTATTACTGGAACGAGCTGCTCAAATGTATGCAGGTGTATGTGCAGCTCAAAAAAGTATGTCCTAGTCTGGACAGTCTGAACATCGGTGGCGGCTTCCCCATAAAGAATTCGCTGGGCTTTGAATTTGACTATCAGTATATGGTGGAAGAAATCCTGCACCAAATCCAATTGGTTTGTGAGGCAGAAGAAGTACCCGTACCCCATATTTTTACCGAGTTCGGCAGCTTTACCGTGGGCGAAAGCGGTGGTGCTATTTATGAAGTGCTCTACCAAAAACAACAGAACGACCGGGAGAAGTGGAACATGATCAACTCATCGTTCATCACCACCCTGCCCGATACCTGGGCCATCAACAAGCGCTTTGTGATGTTGGCTGTCAACCGCTGGAACGACGAATATGAACGCGTCCTGCTGGGCGGGCTCACCTGCGACAGTGATGATTATTACAACAGTGAGCAGCATATGAACGGTATCTACCTGCCCAAATACAGAAAAGAAAAACCTTTGTACATTGGTTTTTTCAATACCGGTGCTTATCAGGAAACCATTGGCGGGTTCGGGGGCTTGCAACATTGCCTCATCCCGATGCCAAAACACATATTGATCGACAAAGATGAAAACGGTAATTTTACCAAAAGACTATTTAGTGAAGAACAAAAAAGTGAAGACTTACTCAAAATTTTAGGATACAATGACTAAGAGAAACTATGCCGGTATACCGGACAAATATGCCCGTATTGACGAGGCAAAAGTGGTGTTGATACCCGTTCCCTATGACGGAACCAGCAGTTGGGGAAAAGGATCAGACAAAGGACCCGAAGCTTTTTTACACGCTTCGAAAAACATGGAACTGTATGACATTGAAACCCGTAGCGAGGTGTACAAAAAAGGAGTGTACCTTGCCCCGCCGGTAACTGAGAACTCTTCCCCTGAGAAAATGGTGGAAGCCGTTCACAAAACCGTAAAAAACTACATCCAGCAGGAGAAGTTCGTGACCATTTTTGGTGGGGAGCATTCCATTACCATCGGTAATATCAGGGCGTTCAATGAGTGCTTTGAAGACCTCACCGTGGTGCAGATCGACGCTCATGCAGATTTACGCCCTGAGTATGAAGGCAGCAAGTGCAACCACGCCTGTGCCGTGCACGAAGCCAGTAAAACCACAAACCTGATTCAGGTAGGAATCCGCTCAATGGACGTTTCCGAAAAGGAGTTTATGGACGAGAACCAAACCTACTTTGCCCACGACCTGGTTAATTATGAAGACTGGATGGACGACGCCATCGGCCAGATGACACCCAATGTGTTCATCACCATCGACCTTGATGCCTTTGACCCTTCCATTTTACCCTCAACGGGCACACCTGAGCCGGGCGGCTTGTTTTGGTATGAAACCCTGGAGTTCTTAAAACTGATGTTCAAAAAGAAAAACGTGGTAGGCTTTGATATCGTTGAGCTGTGTCCCAATGAAAACGAGAAGTCTTCAGACTTCCTTGCCGCGAAACTCTACTACAAAATGCTGAGTTACAAATTCAAATATGAAAACCGAAAAAACGACGACGATGACGACGAATAAAGGAGCAATCTCCCAGTTTATTGAAAAATACTATTTACACTTCAATGCAGCCGCATTGGTCGATGCTGCAAAAGGTTATGAAGACCAACTCAATCAAGGGTCAAAAATGCTCGTTTCCCTTGCGGGTGCGATGAGCACCGGTGAGCTCGGTAAGATATTTGCCGAAATGATCCGTCAGGACAAAGTACATATCATTTCCTGCACGGGTGCCAACCTTGAAGAAGATATCATGAACCTTGTGGCGCATTCGCACTATGAGCGCATCCCCAATTACCGTGATTTAACCCCGGAACAGGAATGGGATTTGCTGGAGAAAGGCCTTAACCGCGTGACAGATACCTGCATCCCTGAGGAAGAAGCCTTCAGAAGACTGCAAAAACACATCGTCAAAATCTGGAAGGAAGCCGAAGAGAAGGGCGAGCGCTACCTGCCGCATGAGTTTATGTACAAAATGCTCTTGTCTGGCGTTTTGGAAGAATATTATGAAATTGACCTCAAGGATTCGTGGATGTATGCTGCCGCCGAAAAAAACCTTCCCATGGTCGTTCCCGGATGGGAAGACAGCACTATGGGGAATATTTTTGCCTCTTATGTGCTGAAAGGTGAGCTCAAAGCCAGCACCATGAAAAGCGGTATCGAGTACATGACCTTTCTCGCAGACTGGTACACGCAGAATTCTGAAAAAGGCATTGGCTTCTTCCAGATAGGAGGTGGTATCGCCGGTGATTTCCCTATTTGCGTGGTACCTATGTTGTATCAGGATATGGAACGCACAGACACGCCCTTCTGGAGTTATTTCTGCCAAATATCTGATTCTACGACCAGTTACGGTTCTTACTCAGGTGCGGTTCCCAACGAGAAAATCACCTGGGGAAAACTGGACATCAACACCCCAAAATTTATCATAGAAAGTGATGCTACTATCGTGGCACCGCTTATATTTGCGTACTTATTAGATATGTAATTTATGAAGAGAATTATAGTTGATTTTAAGAAACTAACCCCCGAAATTCTAAAACTTCTGGTCGAAAAATACCCTGAGGGCTATGACGATTTGAACATCATTTCGTTTAAAAACGCTGCCGGCGAAATCGTTGAAGCGGTAGAAGTGCGCACCGAAGATACCATTTACCTGGTCAAAGTAAGCACCAAACTGGAACGCACCATGGAAAACTATGACGAAGACGACTATGAAGACTTCGCAGACGACGATCCGGAAGCAGTGCAACCCCCCGAAGACCTCCCCGAGGACGAAGGCGACGAAGAGGATATCGATTAAGTTTCTATGCTAAATACACTATAACCCACACCGTTTTTACAATGGTGTGGTTTTTTTATGTCACAATGCTCTGCGAAGTTTATAACTTCGCAGCACCACACATTTTTGTTTAAAAGGCTTGACCTCCCAACCATCTCTGATGGTTCTCGTGCCTTTGGTTTTTAAGCAATACAGATCTAATTCTAAATAGTAATCCACCGCTTTGCTAAGTTTGCAACTTCGCAGCACCACAAGCTTAACTTAAAGACTATACTTCCCAACCATCTCTGATGGTTCACCACCTGTTTGTTTTTAAGCAATTTATCCTTAATTTTAAATCACAAACCACTTCATTATGAATGAAGGATATCAAATACGCGATCAAAGCAAAGCCCATTTTATAACCGCCACGGTAGTGGATTGGATGGATGTATTTACAAGAAAGACTTATCGGGATTGTGTGATAGCGAGTTTCGATTATTGCATTCAGCATAAAGGAATGGTCTTGTATGCTTATGTCATTATGAGCAACCATATCCATATGGTGGTACAGGCAAAAAATGATAATCTGTCTGACCTGCTCAGGGATTTTAAAAAACACACGGCAAAAACAATACTTCAATTAATTCAAACAGAGCCGGAAAGCAGAAAGGAATGGATGCTGAACCGTTTTAGAAATGCTGCTTCAGCCCATTCAAGAAACAAAGAGTTTCAGTTTTGGAAGTATGGCAATCACCCTGAAGAAATTTATACTGAGAAGTTCCTGTGGTCAAAAATCCATTATATCCATTTAAACCCGGTGCGTGCCGGTATAGTTGAAAGGGGCTCTCAATATTTGTATTCCAGTGCTTCCAATTATCTTCACGAAAAAGGGATCCTGGCATCGATAACCGTTCCTGAGCCCCCTGTTGTGGATGTATTAAAGCCTTCTTCTGCTACTGATTATTTGGGGTATTGAATATTTTTATTGTGTTTTAATGAAGGGGCGGGAGTGCCATCGCAGATGGCAGCGATGTTTAGGGTGTATTTTGCGGTATGGGGTTGCTGCGAAGTTGCAAACTTCGCAGAGCGTATGATTGAATGTTTTACCGCTCTTCGAAGTTTGCAACTTCGAAGTACAACCATGCAAATTCAAAGACTAAACTTCCCAACCATCTCTGATGGTTCTCCTGCTGTTAGTTTATATGTAGTAGATGTCTAGTCTTAAATTACAAATCAATTTCAAGTCTTTTGCTACTTTTATAAAAGCTTGGGCGTACCATCAAAGATGGCAGGCAGGATCAGCAAGTTTTTTTGAAGCGGGTTGCTGCGAAGTTGCAAACTTCGCAGAGCATAGTATTTTACTGCTTATAGAAAGGTTTGGGAGTGCCATCGCAGATGGCAGGGACATTTAGGATGTTTTTTGTGCTACGGGGTTGCTGCGAAGGTATAAACTTCGCAGAGCGATATTTGCGTCAACTCAAAAACACATACCTGCTATCTGCCGTCACCCCGGTGGCCTCGTTCCTGAAACCTGCCCAGCAATGCAGTTCTTTATCAACTAAGTCTGAGGGCAGGG
>JBBDVI010000158.1:0-15288 GCA_040903465.1 Flavobacteriaceae bacterium | reverse complement strand
TTACTATAAAAGAGCCGTTTTAAACATATTTAAAGCAAAATTACTTCCCAATAAAGTATTGATTTTACTTGGCGCAAGGCGTTTAGGAAAGACGCAGCTTATAAAAACATATTTAGAAACACTCCCTTCAAAAAGCTATTTACAACTCAATGGAGAAGATATCGATGATGTTGCCTTGTTAAAAGAACGGTCGGTTGCCAATTACAAACGTTTATTAGCAAATATTGAAATACTTGCCATAGATGAAGCACAACACATTCCGGAAATCGGGAAAATTTTAAAACTCATTGTTGACTCCATAGAAGGCATAAAAGTAATTGCGACCGGTTCATCTGTTTTTGATTTGTCAAACAATCTTGGCGAACCTTTAGTGGGTAGAAAAAACACACTGTACCTTTTTCCATTGGCTCAAATTGAGTTTTCAGCTGTGGAAAATTACAAACAAACTCGAGAAAATTTAGAGCAACGACTTCTTTTTGGCTCTTATCCGGAGCTGGAACAATATAACAACTGGAATGATAAACAAGACTATCTTTATGAAATTATCAATTCCTATTTATTGAAAGACATCTTAATTTTTGATGGCATTAAAAATTCAGAAAAAATATATGACCTCTTGCGCCTCATTGCTTTTCAGGTGGGTAAAGAGGTTTCACTACAAGAGTTGGGCAACCAACTTCAAATGTCAAAAAATACTGTTGAGCGATATTTAGACTTACTTTCAAAAGTATTTGTAATTTATAAAATCAATGGTTTCAGTAGAAATCTTCGCAAAGAGATTACCAAAACCGCACGTTGGTATTTTACCGATAACGGAATCAGAAATGCTTTAATCAAAAATTTTAACCGCTTAGACAACAGAATAGATGTGGGTGATTTATGGGAAAACTATTTGGCATCAGAGCGAATTAAAAAACAACATTATCAAAAAATAACAACTACAAATTACTTTTGGCGCACGTATGACCAACAAGAATTGGATTGGGTGGAAGTTCAAGGTGACCAACTCACAAGTTTCGAATTCAAATGGAATGCCAAAAAGAAATCAAAAATTCCGGCTGCTTTCTCTAAAGCATACCCCGATGCCAGTTTTTTAGTGATTGACCCTAGCAATTACTTGGATTTTATTACGTAAATCAAAAATGTTAGTTTCCAAAAGACACACTAGGTGGATACATCAACCATCTTTACAAATAATTCATACCAATCGCTTCCCAAAAATATTTTTCCCTATTTTTGCAGCAGTTTAAAAACAAACATAACCATTTAAAGTTCATCTCAACGCTATGCAATACAAAAGAATCTTACTGAAACTCTCCGGTGAAGCCTTGATGGGCGAACGTCAATATGGTATTGATCCTGATCGCCTTTCTGAATATGCTAAGGAAATCAAAACAGTAGTCGATAAGGGAGTTCAGGTAGCAATTGTCATTGGCGGTGGAAATATATTTAGGGGTGTTGCCGGTGCCAGCAAAGGGATGGATCGCGTGCAAGGCGATCATATGGGGATGCTCGCAACCGTTATAAACGGTCTTGCTTTACAAGGCGCATGTGAAGATGTCGGATTGCAAACTAGATTACAGTCTGCCATACAGATCAATGAGGTTGCAGAGCCTTTTATAAGACGACGTGCCATACGCCATTTGGAGAAAGGACGTGTGGTTATTTTTGGAGGCGGAACAGGAAATCCTTATTTTACTACAGATTCGGCTGCCGTTTTACGCGCTATTGAAATACACGCTGATGTAATTTTAAAAGGAACACGTGTTGATGGGATCTATACTTCAGACCCCGAAAAAGATGCAGATGCCACAAAGTTTGATTTCATCACTTTTGAAGATGTCCTGCGAAAAGGACTGAAAGTTATGGACACCACTGCGTTTACATTAAGCCAGGAAAATGAGTTGCCCATCATTGTGTTTGATATGAACACCAAAGGGAATCTGCTGCGCATTGTAAACGGCGAAAAAATAGGTACCAAAGTAAATTTATAATATTTTTGTTTTTACAAAGTTTAATTTCCATTCATAAAGCACTATAAAATGACCGAAGAGATAAAATTTTTACTGGATTCAACTGAAGAATCAATGCTTGATGCACTGAAATTTTTGGAAAAAAAATTATTGAATATCAGGGCCGGAAAAGCAAGCCCCGGTATGGTGTCCGGTGTTACTGTTGACTATTACGGAACACCCACCCCGCTTTCGCAAGTGGCCAACATAAATACCCCTGATGGCAGAACACTTTCTATTCAACCGTGGGAAAAAAATATGATTCCTGAAATTGAAAAAGGAATTCTAAAAGCAAACCTTGGCTTCAACCCCATGAACAACGGTGACAATATTATCATCAACATCCCACCTTTGACGGAAGAACGCAGACGCGAACTTGCCAAAGTGGCAAAATCTGAAGCCGAAGATGCAAAAATAAGCATCAGAAATGACAGGAAAACAGCAAACAGCGAAGCCAAGGAGCTTGATATTTCTGAAGACTTGTTGAAGATTGTTGAAACAGATATTCAAAAACTCACTGACAGATATATCGCCCGGGTTGATGAAATATTTGCCATTAAGGAAAAGGAGATTATGACAGTATAGTTAAACTTATTACAAGAAGCGACCTAACGGTCGCTTTTTTTATATTTTTACTGGAAACACCGCGGTTTCACACCTATGCAAATTAAATCCTTATTTCTTTTTCTTTTGGTCTCTTTCTGGGTTTCCGGTCAGAATTCCAATATCGACTCCACAGTCGATGCCAGGAGTATTATTCAAAAAGTGATTGAAAACACTCCGGCTAATACCCCCAAAAAAGCACTTTCCTCTTTTCAGTATAAAGAATACACCAAAGGCGTCCTGCAAAACAATAAGAAAGGTACCGATGATACAAAGCCCTCAGTAAATGACTACCTTTTTGAAAAACTTTCTTTAATTCAATTTGAAGATAAAATTCTACAGGAAACGGTTCTTGAATCAAATTTACCGGGATTTGACAAACCAGTATATCCCTTTTTTGAAAAACGCTTCTTTGCTACCTCTGTCTATCTAAAAGAGTATACCATTTTTGACAAGCGTTTTTTTGGCCCCCTTTCAAAAAGAGGTTTTAAACATTATGACTACAATTTAGAAAAAACCGTTTCAGATGCGGAAAGACCTTACTATGTAATTCGCTTTTCGCCCAAAAAAGAAACACCTGCATCACAACTTCAGGGTATTCTGCATATTGATTCCCATAGTTATGCAGTGCAGAAAGCAAGCATTCAACATACAGAAAACATTGATGCTCTCATTGTACATGAATTTCAGTACTTTGAAGAAGCATCCCTTTGGTTTCCTCTAAAAACCACGGCAAAAGTCACCTTACTGAAGGAAACTGCTTCCATTAATTTATTCGGAAAAAGAATCCCAAGCGGAAGACTGGATTATGACGATAATTCGCAGAATACTTTTACATTGGAATCTGTGCATCATGAAATCAAACTGAATGAAACAGAAAATATAGCTGAAAAAAGAATATCTATACAAGCACTAAAAGAAGAAAACACAGCCACCTCAGCAATTTGGAATGCTTATCGCGGAAAAACACCCTCAATGAGTGAAGCATTGATTGCAAAAGTTTCAGACAGTATCGTAAGGGAAGAGAATATTGAAAAAAGGATTGACCGCGTTGCTTATCTCAACAAAGGTTTTTATCAACTAGGGTTTTTTGATTTAGACCTTAAATTTTTGATTAAATATAACAATTATGAGGGCATCCGTTCCGGTTTGGGTGGCATCACAAATAAACGTCTTTCCAGACATTTTACTATTGGTGGATATTTGGTAAGAGGCTTTAAAGATGAGGAATTCAAATATCAGCTTGCAACAGACTTTTTACTGCATAAAAAAACCAATACAATCCTGGGCTTGGCATATACCAAAGATGTAGCAGAAGTGGGAAGCAATGCCTATTTGACACAAAGGCGCACGTTTTCATTATTTGAACCCCGACTGGTCAATATTTCACAGTTCTACAAACATAAAACGTGGCAAACAAACATTAAACACCGCATCAATCCAAAAATAAATACAGAAATCCAACTTTCAAAAAATGATATCGAACAGACCCTCTCTTATCGTTATTTAAACAACGGAGATGTATTTTCAGATTATACACTCAGTGAGGCAAAAGCTTCTGTTTTGTGGACCCCTTTTGGCGATTATATAAAAACCCCTATTGAGGTATATGAGTATAAAGCAGGTTATCCCAGCTTTTCCTTTCAAATAACCCGGGCATTTAAAGACCTTGCCGGAGGAGATTTTGAATACACAAAAATGGACTTCAAAGCTGATTATATTTATCAACATCTAAATCAGTCAACAACAGAAGTTTTATTTGAAGGAAATGTTGGTTTAGGAGATCTCCCTTTAACGCATACATATCACGCATATCCTAACAGCCCTAACAAAGAAACTATTTTAAACCGCTTTTCTGTGGCAGGTATCAGAAGTTTTGAAACCATGTATTTTGGCGAGTTTTTCTCAGATAAAATTGCCAGTATACAGCTAAGTCATCGTTTCAAACCATTTCTCATTACTTCATACTTCAAGCCTGAGTTGGTTTTTACATCACGACATGCCATTGGGAGTTTTAGCAACAAAGAAAACCACCAAAACATAAACTTCAATACCCTGGAAAAAGGTTATTCAGAATCAGGTTTTGAAATCAATAAATTAATCTTCGGTTTTGGGGTAAGTTTTGCATACCGTTATGGGGCTTATCATTTACCGGAAATGGAAGACAACATTTCTTTCAAATTTACATTTAACCTGAAAATCTGACCTGGGATTTTAAAGTGTTAACATTCCTTCAAACTTTTGGGTTGACACAACTTACTTCTCCCATTTTAACTACCTTTGCAGCAGTTTTTTTATAATTCCACAAACAAGCCTATGGGGCAAGGAGACAAGAGTATTTTTTGGAGTAAAACAGCCCGTTTTATACTGAGGAACAGAACCTTTTTATTGATTGCAATCATTGTAGGAACGGTTTTTATGGCCTTTCAATGGAAGCATATGCGGCTGTCAAATACCGAAGCCAATTTACTTCCGGACGACCATCCCATCAATCAGGAATACAATGCTTTTTTGGATAAATTTGGTGAAGAAGGCAATCTCATTGTCATTGGCACAAATGATTCCACAGCTTTTACTCCTGAAAAGTTCAAGGCTTGGAATTCCCTTTCAAATGAAATAAACAAATTTGAGGAAGTTGAGTTTACCATTTCGATAAACAATCTAAAAGAGTTACAGAAAAATGCAGATTCGTTGCGTTTTGAATTAACCCCCTTTCTAAAAGATTCTGTTTTTACAGCTGAAAGCATTCAGGATTACAAAACACGTCTTTATCACAAACTCCCTTTTTATGAAGGCTTGATTTACAGCCCAAACAAAAACGGATTCCGCTCGATTGTATATCTTAAAAAAGACATCATAAATACCAGTGCGCGAAAAGATTTTATCCTTCAGGATTTAATCCCGCTGATAGAAAGCTTTGAGGAAACATACCAGTTGGATGTTCACACTTCGGGGATGCCCTACATCCGCACCTTGAATTCAAAAAACATTGTTGATGAGATTGGTTTGTTTATTGCGGCTGCCCTACTTGTCACTTCTCTCATTTTCTTTTTCTTTTTCCGTTCCTTCAGGGCGACTTTCATTACAATAATTACAGTTATTATTGGTGTGATGTGGTGCTTCGGAATTTTGGGATTGTTAAACTATGAAATTACGATTCTTACGGGGCTAATTCCCCCATTGATTATCGTCATTGGTGTGGCAAACTGTATCTTCCTGATCAATAAATACCAGCAGGAAATCAAAAGCCATGGCAATCAGGCAAAATCGTTGCAACGTGTTATTACCAAAATTGGCAATGCCACCCTTCTTACAAATGCAACCACAGCTTCCGGTTTTGCCACCTTTATTTTAACCGAAAGCAAACTCCTTATAGAATTTGGAACGGTGGCATCACTGAGTATACTGGTGGTTTTTATATTGTCATTGCTCATCATACCCATCGTATACAGCTACATGGGCATCCCCAAATACAAACACTTAAAGCATTTGAACAAAAAGTGGATAAGCAAACTTGTAAAATGGTTGGAACATATGGTGCGCCACCATCGGTTTGCGATTTATATTTCCACGGTTGTTTTGCTTTGCTTAAGCATTGCCGGAATCTATCAGATGAAAATTTCCGGAAGTATGGTGGAGGACATGCCCAAAAACACCGATTTCTTTCAGGACATTAGGTTTTATGAGGAAGAATATAACGGTGTCATGCCTCTTGAAATACTCATTGACACACAGAGAAAAGAAGGTGCCCTTGCAGCTGCTACTTTACGCAGGATGGACGAACTCCAGGAATATATTTCCAGCATCCCTGAATATTCAAAACCACTTTCGGTGGTTGAAACGGTAAAATATGCCAAACAGGCTTTCTATAACGGCAACCCCGATTATTACCAGTTGCCTACTTCCCAGGAACGCAATTTCATCCTTCCCTATGTTAAGAACAGCATTCAGGAGAATAATCTTTTGGAAAACTACATAGATTCAACGGGGCAATTTGCGCGCATCACTACCTTTATGAAAGACACCGAGATGGACCGAATGGAGCGCATTGAAGAGGAATTGCTGGCTGAAATTGACAAGATTTTTCCTGAGGAAAGATACACCGTTTCCCTTACCGGAAAAGCGGTTTTATATCAAAAAGGAACAACCTATTTGATCAAAAACCTTATTATCTCCCTGTCGCTGGCCATTTTACTGATTGCCCTGTTTATGGCGTGGATGTTCCGAAGCTTTAGAATGATTTTGATTTCATTGATTCCAAACTTATTGCCATTGCTGATTACTGCAGGAATGATGGGCTTTTTAGGAGTTCCTATCAAACCTTCAACCATTTTGGTATTTAGTATTGCTTTTGGTATTTCAGTTGATGATACCATTCACTTTTTGGCAAAATACAGGCAGGAGCTTATTGCCAATAACTGGAGAATAAAGCGCTCTGTCTATGCCGCATTAAAAGAAACAGGTGTGAGCATGTTTTATACATCCATTGTCTTGTTTTTTGGATTTTCAGTTTTTATGATTTCCAGTTTTGGAGGCACGGTTGCTTTGGGTGGTTTGGTTTCTGCAACATTGCTTTTTGCCATGCTTTCAAACTTGTTGTTGTTGCCTTCTTTGTTGCTTTCGCTGGAAAAGAGCATTGCAAACAAGAATACAATGCGCGAGCCCTCTATAGATATTATTTCTGAAGACAATGAATAAACAAGATAACAAGACTGATGTTTTGTAATCTAACAAACTAAAAATTATATTTGCCAGCTAAATACTACAGGTATGCAAAAGAAAAGAATAATTGACATCATAAATTCTGAACCCTCATTGATTGAACTCAATGTAAAAGGCTGGGTAAGAAGTTTTAGAAGTAACCGTTTTATCGCTCTGAATGACGGCTCCACAATCAACAACCTGCAATGTGTGGTTGATTTTGAAAATTTTGATGAAGATGTATTAAAGCGTGTTACCACAGGTGCTGCCATTTCTGTCACCGGAACACTGGTGGAAAGCCAGGGACAAGGCCAGAAGGTTGAAGTGCAGGTGAGCAAGCTTGAAATTCTGGGTGACGCAGACACAGAAGATGTCAAACTAACCATTCTTTCTCCAAAAAGGCATACACTGGAGAAACTAAGAGAACAAGCTCATTTAAGGGTGCGCACAAATACCTTTGGCGCTGTTATGCGTGTGCGTTCAAAATTGTCATTTGCAGTACACGACTATTTTCATAAAAACGGATTTTTTCATGTCCACACCCCCATTATCACCGGGAGCGATGCCGAAGGTGCCGGGGAGATGTTCAGGGTAACTTCTCTCGATTTAAAGAGCACACCCCAGAATGAAGACGGCAGTATTAATTTTAAAGAAGATTTCTTCGGAAAAGAAACAAACCTCACCGTAAGCGGACAGCTTGAAGCTGAGACGTATGCCATGGGACTTGGGCAGGTTTATACTTTTGGACCTACGTTTAGGGCTGAAAACTCGAATACCTCAAGACACTTGGCAGAATTCTGGATGATTGAACCCGAGGTTGCTTTCAATGACCTTGCAGCCAATATGGACCTTGCAGAAGACTTTATCAAATATGTCATCAACTATGCTATTGAAAATTGTAAAGATGACCTGGCATTTCTGGAAGAACGTTTAGCACAAGAAGACAAAACCAAACCCGAATCAGAAAGAAGCCCGATGCCCCTTTCTGATAAATTGAAGTTTATTTTGGAAAACAACTTTAAAAGGGTAAGTTATACAGAAGCCATTGATATTTTAAAGCAATCAAAACCCAACAAAAAGAAACAGTTTAAGTATCTTATTGAGGAATGGGGAGCAGATCTTCAAAGTGAGCATGAGCGTTTTCTGGTTGAAAAGCACTTTAAATGCCCTGTAATCCTGTTTGATTATCCGGCAAAAATCAAGGCGTTTTATATGCGTTTAAACGAAGACAAAAAAACCGTTCGCGCCATGGACATCCTGTTTCCGGGAATTGGAGAGATAGTGGGTGGTTCTCAGCGGGAAGAACGCTATGATGTCCTGAAACAAAAGATTTCCGACATGGGAATTGACGAGCACGAACTGTGGTGGTATCTGGAAACCAGAAAATTTGGCACGGCTGTCCACAGTGGATTTGGTCTTGGTTTTGAGCGTCTGGTACTTTTTGTAACCGGAATGACAAACATCAGGGATGTGATACCATATCCAAGGACTCCCCTGAACGCAGAGTTTTAAACCAAAATGCATTGACTTTTAAAAATAAAATAAAATGCCCTAATTGCGGTTATTTTAATACCAACCGCGACCACTGTAAGCAATGCGGCGCGCTCATAAACCCTAAATTAAAACGCGAGCTGCAAGATCAAAAACGCACTGAAGACAGAGAAGAGAAGGAGAAATCTAGGGAAAGGAGCAAACTTGGTTTGTTTATTGAGAAAAACAGAAGGCATAAAAATGTTTTTATAAGACTGCTTTTTCAAGGAGTTTACGGCATTTGGTTTATTGTTATGGCCATTGGTGCTTTTATTGCCTGGTTGTTTGCAGCAGTAGCCGCATGATTTTACTAAAAAAACCACTCATAATTTTTATGTTTGCAGCAGGACTTGCTGTATACATATTGCAATGGCGGCAAGTCCCTCTGCCCACTCTCATCAATAATTACTTAAATAATTTATTATGCATGCCCATTGTGCTAACTTCTTGTTTGACACTTTTACAATTAATTAAGAAAAACTATAACCTAACAATCCCTATCTTTGTTATTGCAAGTGTCACCTTCTTTTATATTGTGTATTTTGAATGGTATTTGCCAATGGTAAACACCAGATACACCGCAGACGTTATTGATGTTTTTCTGTATATACTGGGCGCAGTCATTTTTTACTATATGCAAAAATATTTGGTTCATAAGAAGGAATAAACATATAAAACTTGTATAAATATTTAAAGTAACGTAATTTAAGGTTAGCATTAGAACAACTAAATCATGCTCAAGCAAAATTTACAATTTAAATTATCACAAAAATTATCTCCACAACAAATCCAGTTGATGAAGTTAATTCAATTGCCCACGCAACAGTTTGAGCAGCGTGTTTCTCAGGAAATGGAAGAAAACCCAGCCCTCGAAGGTGGAAAAGATGAGGTAGAAGAGTTTGATGATGAGTTCAAAAATGAAGAATATGAGGACGAAAATGAGCACATTGAAGCCGACGATATTAACATTGATGAGTATTTGAGTGATGATGATGTTCCTGAATATAAATTACAAGCCAATAATTACAGTGCCGATGATGAAGAAAAACACGTTCCCTATGCCGCCGGAACTTCTTTTACTGAATATCTCCAAAACCAGCTGAACACAGTCCACCTTGATGAGGAAGAAGAGGAAATCGCTGAATTTCTCGTGGGAAGCATTGACGAAAGCGGTTATATAAGAAGGCCCATTCAGGATATCATGGATGATATGGCCTTTACCCAGAATACATACACTACTGAAGAAAAAATTGAAAAAGTGCTTCAAATCGTTCAGGACCTGGATCCTGCCGGTGTGGGTGCCCGGAATTTACAAGAATGCCTTTTACTTCAGCTGGAACGAAAAACCCCAACCGCCCCGGTAACCCTGGCGATGGCAATTTTAGAAGAAGCCTTTGATGCCTTTAGCAAGAAGCATTATGAAAAGCTTATACAGAAGTTTGAAATCACAGAAGACGAATTGAGGGCTGCCATTACTGAAATTGAACGTTTAAACCCAAAACCGGGAGGTACATATTCCGGAAACAACAGGATTGTAGAACACATTATTCCAGATTTTGCTATTCGCATTGTTGACGGAAAACTCGACCTTACACTCAATGGCAGAAATGCTCCCGAACTTCATGTTTCGAGAGAGTATACTAATATGCTTAAAGGCTACAAAGAAAGCAATGAGAAATCCAGATCGCAAAAAGACGCTGTTCAGTTTATAAAACAAAAGCTCGATGCCGCCAAATGGTTTATTGATGCCATCAGACAACGGCAGCAAACACTTTTTGTTACTATGAACTCCATTATGCATTATCAGGAAGAATATTTTTTAACGGGGGATGAGCGAAAGTTACGGCCCATGATCTTAAAAGATATTGCAGACGAAATAAATATGGACGTATCAACTGTTTCAAGGGTCGCTAACAGCAAATATGTTGATACGCCTTATGGAACTAAACTGATCAAAGAATTCTTCTCTGAGTCGATGAAAAATGACCAGGGAGAAGATGTCTCCACCCGGGAAATAAAAAAAATACTGGAAATCACTATTGGTGAAGAGGATAAAAGAAAACCCTTGACCGATGACAAATTAGCAAAAATATTAAAGGAAAAAGGATATCCCATTGCCCGCCGCACCGTCGCAAAATACAGAGAACAACTTGATATTCCCGTAGCCCGGATGCGGAAGGAAATTTAATGAATATCTTTTTAAAAATAGCTGCTTATCTCTTTCACCCCTTGTGGATACCTACGCTGGGAGTTGTTTTGTACTACAGGGTAACACCCCGTCACATCATTCCCGAATTGATGTATTCAAAACTGCTTGTTGTTTTTATCCTTACTTTTTTAGTTCCTTTATTACTGTTTTTTCTTTTAAAAACCCTGAAAGTTATAACATCCATTCATCTCAGTGAAGTGAGGGAAAGAAGAGTACCCTTGATGATTCAGTGTTTTCTATTTGTTGTTTTGATCAAATTGGTTTTTGAGTACTATCATTACCCCGAGTTATATTACTTTTTTGTTGGGGCATTGGTATCTGCAATAACTGCATTTATGCTGGTGCTTTTTAAGTTTAAAGTGAGTTTGCATATGATAGGCATTGCAGGTATTACAATGTTTATTATAGCCCTTAGTATTCATTTTAAAATAAATACCCTGGTACTTATTGGGCTTTTATTTTTTATAAACGGCTGGGTAGCGAGTTCCCGTTTACATACTGAATCCCATTCCACAGCTGAATTGATCTTTGGCTTTTTTATAGGTTTTATCCCGCAGTTGATTTTTGTGAATTACTGGTTATAAAATATAAAAAATCAACCCAAGTTTAATCGTTGACATATCTACCGGCACACTATCTATTCTCGCATCATCATTAAAAAAACCATTTAGGTTGTATTGTACCTGAAAATTAAAAGTATTGTACCCAAAATTTAAAAAAGTGGTGTAACGCAATCTATTGAGTTCTTCAATATCGGAATTTCTGATGGTATTCCCTGCTTGACCGAATACAGATGTAAAATGAAAAAGATAACTAAATTTTAACCCTCCATAAACCCTCCAGAAGCGATAGGTTTCCGGTTTAGAAGTGCGCCATCTCAATTCAACTGGAATTTCTAATTCGTGGGTGATAAACCGGTTTTTATTATAGGTATAATCTTCATTCAGGACAATAAAAACGCCTTCACCACTTTCTGCTTTACCAACAAAAAGGTTGTGACCATAAGAATTGAAAGCATATCCTAAGCCGGCAGCAACGGCTATATTGCGTCTTTTATTTATGGGCATATCCCTTAAGACACCAAAATGGACTCCCCCTGAAAAGTCCCTGTTATCAACACCTTGCGGTTTATTTGCAAGAACATTATAAGTTAACCCTATATATATTTGGTCTTCACGGTAAAGAGAGTCAACCACAACCACTTCCTGATCTTCCTGTGCATATAAAAACAAAGGCGACAAAAATAAGCCTGTAAAAAGGGTGATTAGATATTTCATACAATTACATATAACAGAAGGCTAAGATAAATGATTTAAGGCGATAAAAAAACGCCTCGATTCTCAAATCAAGGCGTGGTGTTTATTAAATTAAAATTTATGAATTACTGCAAGTTTGACGCAGCATCTCCATCTCTGGTTGTATAATTTATTTTTAGAGCATTTACTTCTCTTAGCTCTTGCTTAATATCAGAAACAAGTCCCATATTCGTTTCTCCATCAACTTTTAAAGAAGTGGTTAAACGGGGTATCTCTTCTTCACGCTTCGTGTCACGTTCTGACTGTATAAAAGCCTGAATATCTTTCACGTCCGCAAACTTATCATTCAACTGAATTCTTGCTTCTGTACCATATTGTGCCTGATAACGTTGGCTGGGTTTACCTGCATAAATATACATAACGAGATTCTTTTTATCGAGTTTTTCAACTTCATCTGCTGTGGGAAGCCTGTTCTCAATCATTAAAGTGTTATCACGTAAAACCGTTACCACCATAAAGAAAAAGAGTAGCATAAATACAATATCCGGTAAGGAAGCTGTAGATATTCCGGGGGTACCACCACCTGATTTTTTCTTAAACTTAGACATAGTCTTCTTTTAAATTGTTATGATCTTTTCTTAGGTTCTGCTTCTGAAAGCTTCTGTGGATACATATTTTTCAACACATCCAGCTGTTCTTTGAGTTTATCTTTGTTACCTCTCCAGTTGGGATCTGCAAAATCTTTCTCCATTTGTCGGTAGCTCTGACCATATAACCGCTGGGCTTCCCGGTCACGCAAATCATTATATGCGGCAACAAGCTCGTTTTGAACAGCGATATACATTTTGTAACTGGTTAACCTGTCGTTTTGCAGGGAGATAATTGCCTTATCAGGGTTATCAGATGAACTTGGGTCATTGGCTCCTTGACAATAATCACAAGCTTCTTCACCTACACCGCCTCCGTTATCGAGAAATTCCATAGCTCTTTCCCTGAGGTCTTCAAGTGGGGCAGTTTCACCGTTGACAAGCAAATCATCATTTTGGTTCACCAAAACAATAAATATATTTTTCTCCCTAATTTCCGGTGGATCTTCAACATCGTCAATAGGAGGAAGTTTACGGCTAATCCCGCTGTCTGTCTCAATGGTAGTGGTTACCAAAAAGAAGATAAGCAGCAGGAAGGCAATATCTGCCATAGAGCCTGCATTCACTTCCGGTGCTGATCTTTTAGCCATACTTAGTTTTTAATTAATTTTTGTACTCCTGAAAATATCATTGCCCCAACGGCAATTGCAGCTAGTATATAGAATGTTCTAAGTCCTGTTCCAACCCATTTTGAACCATTTTCTGAAACAATCTGAACTCCGTCTTTTATCACTTCTGTACCTTCGGAAAGCGCATAGGATACTGCAATTATTAGTATAAAAATACCTACTGATATGAGTGTTTTTTTCAATGATTCTTTATGAGTGAACAATTGTGTTAGCGAAAACAAAAGTGTAAACACTATGGCAACACCAAGAACTATATATGCTATATACATATAGAGTGAAATTGTTCCTTCATTTCCTGTCAAAATTGTAGCAAGAAGTGCTATTCCGGCAAGGGAGAGAATCAAAACTACAATTCTTAAAATTTTATGTAAAGCCATATTATAAGATTATGGTATTGTTAATTATCTGTTTTTGTGCGCAACAAGAATATCAATCAAAGTGATTGATGCATCTTCCATATCGTTTACGATTCTGTCAATCTTTGCGATGATATAGTTGTAAAAAATTTGAAGGATAATTGCGACGATAAGACCAAATACCGTTGTCAAAAGTGCCACTTTAATACCCCCTGCCACAAGTGATGGTTGCATATCGCCGGCTGCCTCAATTCTATCGAAGGCAATAATCATACCGATTACAGTACCCATGAAACCAAGCATAGGTGCAAGTGCGATGAACAGGGATACCCAAGAAACGTTTTTCTCAAGTTGTCCCATTTGCACACCTCCGTAAGCAACAACTGCTTTCTCAGCAGCATCAATGCTCTCATCTGCTCTGTCGAGGCCTTGATAATAAATTGACGCTACAGGACCTTTTGTATTTCTACAAACTTCTTTGGCAGCTTCAACACCTCCACTTTGAAGGGCCTCTTCTACTTCCTGAGCTAATTTTTTAGTGTTTGTTGTTGAAAGGTTCAAGAATATGATTCTTTCAATAGCAATGGCTAAACCAAGAATCAAACACAAAAGAACAATTCCCATAAAACCCGGGCCACCTTCAATAAAACGCTTTTTTAATTCCTGATGGAACCCTAAAGATTCTTCTGCTTCAGGAACATCTTCCTGAAAAGAAGCAGCACTGGTACTTGAAGTTGTGATTGTCTGGATAACTTCGGTATTTTGCGAAGTTTCGTAGAATGCATTTGCATTAACCGGTACAGTAAGCATACATGCTGCAACTGTTAAAATAGAAAATAATCTTTTCATTGCTATCGTCTTAAAAGTTTGATTTTAGTTAAGGGTTTAAAGATATAAAAATATTTAGTTAAAATACAATTAAATGTTTTGCAGAGAGGAAGGGATTCGAACCCTCGATACGCTTTTGGCGTATACACACTTTCCAGGCGTGCGCCTTCGACCACTCGGCCACCTCTCTAAAATATATCACGCTACCTGAATGGCGAATGTATTACAGCGTGCCAAATAACAAAAAAAATATAACTTACTAAAATTTTATCAGGTTAATTTTACATCATTTCTCCCCTCAAAGATGTTTCAAATATGGTTTTGAATACTTTAGGTGAAATATTTTGTCCCAATAAGTACATCAATTTAGTAATGGCTGCTTCCGTAGTAATATCTTTCCCTGAAATAACCCCAATTTTTTTAAGCCTAACGCTCGTTTCATATTGACCCATGGCCACGCTGCCTCCTGAACATTGTGTTACATTAATGATAGGGACATCATTTTTAACCAATTGCT
>JBBDVI010000157.1:0-15824 GCA_040903465.1 Flavobacteriaceae bacterium | reverse complement strand
TGAACTCGTTTAAACTTTTCATAATTGGCTAAAAAATTGCCCTTTTGCACCCGCTTTTCGCCTTTTTTTCCTTCCGTAGCGATGCTATGCAACTCAAAAAAGCCTTCAATCGGGCACAAAATGACTAATTTTCGCTACAATCAAAAAAGTTTAAACGAGTTCAATACTTATTACTTGTGATGCGAAGTATTCCAATATTTTAAAATAAATTAATAGACTTTATCTTGAATTTGTAACAAATAAACCTCCCCACTAAACCTCCGGTGCTTTTTATTTTTTCTATTGTCAAAACAAGATTATATTGACCTTGTCCATACTTTGTCCATACTTAAAAATAGGTTTCACAGCCATAAGGGTATAGATTTGATAAATTTTAAACTCTATATCTATGAAAACTACATTCACCTTTAAAAATTTCATAGCAATAACATTGCTTACATTTTTACTCATCTCCTGCAGTAAGGAGGATGACCAACAACCGATCAATGCGGATGCCGCAGATATCACATCCTACATTCAGAGCCTGACGTACAACCCTGATGAAATGCTAAATGTTCAGGAAACCGGTGGGGCACCCAGTTTGAGAACGTTGCTGAACGAATCAACAGACAATTCTTCACCCAATCAAGGGACTGTTACAGGATGTATAATTCAAGATTACAACCTGAATTCAAATTTTGATGATGTGGCCATTTTACGCCCAACAAATGGTGTGATTTTTCCAGGGGCATTAGTTGTTGGAGATCAGGGGATGCTTGATGGAGCACCCACTCCACTCTCTTTAGGAAGATCCCCATTAACATTAAGGCTTGATCTGCCCGGTATAGGAAGTAACGGCAATATAGAAGTCAACAACCCTAACAATTCAGAAGTGAATTCGCAACTGGACGATGCGCTGGAGTGGTGGAATGACAATGCATATCAACAAGGATATGTCAATGCTTCAAACTCATCTTATCAGGCGGCAACTTCTTATTCATCCACACAACTGAGCCTGGATATTGGTTTAAACGTTGCCTGGGCCACCGGCGATTTTGCGTCTCAGTTAAATTATGAAACCAATACAGAGCAAAGGGTAGCCTCCATCGCATTTAAGCAGGTGTTTTATACAGTGACTATGGATACACCGTCATCGTCAGGCAGTGTTTTCGGTTCAAATGTAAGTCTCTCTGATGTACAAAATGCCTTAAATTCTGAAACCCCACCGGCTTATGTAAGTTCTGTTTCTTATGGTCGGATTTTGATGTTGCGAATGGAAACTACAAATATGGACACTTCTATCGATTTAAGAGCTGTTCTGGAGTATTCCAGCGGTGTGAATTCAGCATCAGGTAGTGTGAACTCTACTTATGACGAAATCGTGCAAAATTCAAGTATGAGTCTTGTTTCCATAGGCGGTAATGCAGAAGTGGCACTCAGCAGCATCAACACTGCAAATATTGAAGATGGTCCCGGTTCCTTAAATCATGTAATCACCGGTGATAATGCCGTATACAGCCGGAACAACCCGGGTGTTCCCATTGGGTATACCATTCGGTATCTTAAGGACAATTCGCTGGCCAAAATGGGTTACACCACAGATTACACAATTGAAGAATGTGGAAGTTTACCTTACCAACATCAGGAAATTAGCGTAACCAATAATTGCTACCATGACACCCGGTTTCGTTTAAGATATAAAGGACAAGACTCAAATATCAATTACAACAGCCAATACTATGAACTGGATCAGGATGATGTTGCTAATGTAACACCTCCCAGTGGCTCCCACGATGTGAAAATCACAATGGAATGGCAATGCGGAACAGGAGGGTTTAATCAGCTTGCTGAATATGATTTGGGATATGTATCAACCGAAAAATGTTACAAATTTACCGGTGGCGCGTTTTGTGTAAACAGCAGTACCGGAGTGCCCAGCGTAAGTTCTACCTCTTGTAATTAGTCAATTATTATTTTTAGTTAAAAAGCCGGATTCAGCATTCGGCTTTTTTTGGTCTAATGAATACTACACAGAGTCGAATATTTATATAAAAACTGGTACCTTTAGGGTTCAATTCAACTTGAATGCATCAACCCATCAAAAGACATCCCGCAATCCAGCCCTGGAGTCGTGACCATCACCGAGGTCTTCTTCTTAGCTGGAAAATTAAAAAAGGATTTTCGTTAGGGATTGCACCCGAACGTATCAAAAAATACACCGACTGGTTTTGGGAAAACCACCTCATTCCCCATTTTGAAACTGAAGAGAAATATTTATTTCCCATTTTGGGGAAAGACAACCACCTGGTGCAACAAGCAATTGACGAACATAGGCAACTCAGGACCTTGTTTGAAGAAAAAATCGCTGTTTCTGACACACTATCAAAAATTGAAATCCTGCTCAACGACCATATCCGCTTTGAAGAGCGTGTGTTGTTTCAAGCCATACAGGAAGTGGCTTCAGAAGAAGAATTTAAACAACTGAAAGATATTCACAATGAAGAGGTATCTTGTGAGGCCTGGACTGATGAATTCTGGTTATAAATTAGTATCTTTAGTCTATTGGATTTTGCGTATAATCAAATAAAAATACTATGAGCATTCCAAAATCATTTGAAACCGTAACCGAAGCTGTTAATGATTTACAGGAAAGAGGCTATACTACTAACTTTTCCTTGTGGCCCGAAACCGAATGTATGGTCTGTAGGGAAACCTCACTATCGCTGTCTCCGGGAGAATTTGAAATCGACGAATTATATCGTTTTGAAGGCATGACAGACCCCGGTGATGAAATGATTGTAATGGCTATTTCATCCAAAGAACATCAGGTAAAAGGCATTGTAGTTAACGCTTTTGGAATGTACTCAGATAGCCTTACAGCAAAAATCACCAAACGACTTAAAAGATAAGTATTGTAAAGATATGAGTAACGGTATTTATTTATGAAAATAAACCTGCGTACACATATTAGACTTGCTTTATTTTACTTCTTATTAGCAGCCTTATTAGGCGCTACACTCCGTTTGTTTGTAGTAGCAGACATCCCGGCTACCTATCGGTTTTTGGTGCATACACATTCCCATATTGCGCTCCTGGGCTGGGTGTATATCGGTTTGACCACTTTGCTTTACAAGCTATTTTTGGAAACGGCAAACGTCGCTGTTGGGTATCGGCGTATTTTTTGGTTTACACAAATCACACTGGCCGGCATGTTACTGAGCTTTCCTTTTCAGGGATATGCGTTGTTTTCCATTCTATTTTCTACACTCTTCTTAATTGCATCTTATCTGTTTGCGTGGCTCTTTTTAAAGAAAACACCTGCTGAATTCCGATCCCTTTTTTCATTCAAACTGGCGCGATGGTCAGTGTTCTATATGGTGTTATCAAGCATTGGTCCCTGGGCGTTAGGTGCCATTATGAACACTCTGGGAAGCACCTCGGTCTGGTATAAAATGGCCATCTATTTCTATCTGCATTTTCAATATAACGGTTGGTTTATCCTGGCGTTATTAGCGGTGTTGTTTTACTTTTTGGAACAGTCAGACATCACCATGCAAACCAACAGACACCGTCAATTTCTCAGGCTATTAAACAGCAGTGTGCTGCTCACCTTTTTTCTTTCCACCCTCTTTACAGAACCTCACTGGACATTGTACCTTTTGGGCGGACTGGGAGCGATTCTGCAAACCATTGTATTTATTTGGTTGTTTTTGTGGCTCTACCCACTGTGGAAAACATTTTCAAAAGGTCTCCTGCCTGGTGTGGGAATCTTGTTGATTTGGGCAGGGGTCTTACTGGCAATTAAATCTGACATGCAACTGCTTTCTGCCCTACCCTATTTTGCCATGCTTGCATACTACACGCCAGACTTTGTAATAGGTTATCTGCATCTCGTCTTTCTGGGAGTGGTGAGCATTGCCCTGCTTGCTTTTTTAAAACAATCAGGACTGCTCCGGCTTTCGCGAAAAGCGATACTGCTATACCTTATGATTTTTGTTTTTACCGAACTAATTATTTTCTACAAAGGGTTTAGTTTGTGGCTGGACCTTCCTTTGTTTGAAAATTATTACTTAATTTTAAGCATTGGAAGCAGCATGTTTCCCCTTATCTTGCTTATTATAATACTGAACTCGTTTTTTTCGTTAAAAAAACACTCATAACATGAAAACAACTTTCTGCGTGTTCCTGTTTTATCTGATGGTTTCCCCGGGAAATCATCTTAAGATAACCCCTGATGCTATTTCCTCTGAAACCATTATCAATGTAAAATTAAACGAGGGTGAAAAGTGGCCTGCAGATGAAGCCACCACACAACACATCGAAAATTTACTTGGACTTTGTCAACAGCAACTTTCAGAAAAAACCATTGATGACGAACTGCTGCGGGAAGAACTAACCCGTGAAGTGGATTTACTAAACCGCAACACGAAAATGACCGGTGATGCCCGTGCACAATTGCACAACTTTCAGCTGGGCATCCGCAATCGCATCAACACCATTTCGCAAGACCGCGAATCCGTTCTGTGGCTTACAGACTATCTGGAACGTTATTATGAGTTTTTTGAAAATTAATTAAGTATGCACATCCACAACCTTCACAATCAAAATTCCGTTATCAATAAATACATCGCCGAACTCCGGGACATCAACATTCAGAAAGATTCGATGCGGTTCCGGAGGAACATTGAACGCATAGGAGAACTTCTCGGTTATGAACTCAGTAAAACCTTAACCTACACTCCTGAAGCCATTAAAACACCTTTAGGGGTTTCTAAAACAACCTTGTGTAAAGACCCACTGGTGATTTGCTCGATACTCCGGGCAGGGTTACCGCTCCATCACGGCTTGCAGAATTGTTTTGACGAAGCTGAAAATTCATTTATTTCAGCTTACAGACACCACACCTCTGAAACCGAGTTTGAAATCAAGGTGGAATACCTGGCCTCACCTTCCCTGGAAGGAAAAACATTAATTCTTGCCGACCCCATGCTCGCCACGGGTCGTACGTTTATCAACGTACTGGAAGCCATCAAACATTTGGGAATACCTAAAAACGTACACCTCGTTTCTGTCATTGGTGCACAACCGGGCATTGATTTCCTCAACCGTGAATTACCTGCTGATTACACCCTTTGGATTGCAACGGTTGACCCGAAACTCGATGAACACGGCTATATCATACCCGGGCTTGGAGATGCGGGTGATTTAAGTTTTGGAAGTAAATTACAGCATTAGAATTGAGTGGTCAGTGCTTTGTCAACCGAAATTTAAATAAAGGTTGGTTCAGTATCAGTGTTCAGTTTATAAAAAAAGAGTGTTCTTACTAAATATAAAAACTCTAAGCTATCGTCTAACAACTACCTACTTAATACTTAATTCTCTTCATTAACCGTTTCCCCACTAAAAAAGGCTTCCAGCTCTTTCATGGTTTCGGTATTGGTCTTAAGATCTTTGACAACTATTCCATTTTCAAGTGCTACGATACGGTTTGAAACCTCCACGGTATGTTGCAGGTCATGGCTTGACACGAGTATGGTGACTTCAGGATTATCTGCAAGGCCTTTCAGTATTTTCTTGAGACGTATTTGAGTAGTGGGATCCAGATTTGCAAAGGGCTCGTCAAGAATAATTACTTCTGGGTTACCGATAAGCGCCGCAACAACACCCACTTTCTTTGAGTTCCCTTTGGAAAGATCCCTGATGTATTTTTTCTTATTTAAAACTTCGTTATTAAAAAAATCTGCAAATGGAGCCAGAAAAGCATCTACATCAGCTTTGTTCCACCCGCGCAGGTCTCCTATAAAATAGAAATACTCTTCCGGAGTAAGATAGCCTATAAGAAAAGATTCATCAATAAAGGAGGATGTAAATGGTTTCCAGTCTTCACTGCTGCTAATCTCCACACCGTTGCTGGTGATTTTACCCGATGTGGGCTGAATCAAATCCAGTAACAAACTGAAAAACGTTGTTTTTCCGGCACCGTTATTTCCTACCAGACCAAAACTCTGCCCCTTTGGGATTTCCATTTGTGGAATACTCAGAACGGTAGTGGTTCCGTATGCTTTTGTAAGATTTTCTACTTGTATCATAGTTTCTATATTATCTTCAGTTTTCAATACTATTTATAACGCTTAATTTTTTTGTTTGTAGGCCGCCAAAGTTTTATACTTTTCGGTTTTATAAATGTTTTCGATAATGGTAAACACTTTATTTTTTAATGCATAACCCAGCACTCCTGCCAGGGCAACAATAAGATACCCTGTGTTGGGACTGTGGGCATAATGCCCAATGGCATAGAGCAGCATGGGTAAAAGAAGCTTTGGAATGGCCAGCAAAACGCTTTTTATATTAAAGGCTTGCTTGTCACCAAAAACATTTTTGTTTTTTGACAAATCAATGGGCGTTTTCACATAAGCCCCAGCCCAAAGTACAATATGTGCATTTACGCCAATATTATATATCGCACCCACCAGTATGGCGAGATAGATTTCCCAGCCAAAATAGAGGTAAAACGAACTTAATATTGTGCTGCAAACCGTGGCAATGACCATTAACCACCATTTCGAATTCAAATATTCGCGGTATTTGATATTCTGGCTCATCATCAAAGGATAATAAGCACTGTCCCAACTGGGAACAAACTGTCCGAACGTAAACAAGAACCCGCCGGTTACAAAAAGACCTGCAAAAATGCGCCAAACCGGCCCTTCATAAGTTTCAATAGCACCACCGAAAAAGAGAAGTCCATAAAAAATAAACAGTACGCTCATAAAAATGGTAGTGCGTGAGCGCTTGTTACGTTTGATTAATTTGATATCGTTTTTCAGGAAAGTGCCCAAACTTCCAAATTGATTAAGCCACGTAAGGTTTTCAGTACGGGCATCTTTTTGTTTGATGGAAAGACCGGCATCGAGATACAGGTTTCGTTTGTAAAATCGAAAGGTTATCCCTCCAATGGCAATTAAAAACACAATAGGAATTAAAACTGTAAGTGGCGCAGTGTACAAACCATTAAAAAAAGGAGCTGTATATAGCGTGGCATCGACGACCTCAAAGTAATGCAAGCCGGCAACTGAGATAACGACTGCCCCTAAAATATAAAGTACAATGTCTTTATTGGCACTCAGTATATTTAGAAAATTATTGATGAATATTAAAGAAAATACCCCTACAAACCAACCCAGCACACCGGATGCACTGAAACCTTCGCGAAGCAATACTATTGAAAAAGGCAAGAGAAAGAATATATGTACCCAGTTGAAATAGGACAACATCGTTTTGCCTAAGGTATAGCCCACAATTTTGTCTTTAGAAATGGGCAGGGACAGTAATGGCCGTATATTGAGCACCGGAATTTTCTGAAGAAAAAACCTGACAACAAGATCCATCAGGATATAATACAAAAGGTATCTGTTTACCGTGGCAAAGGGATCCATTTCAAACTTTTCAAGCATGTAATAAAGCCCAACACCCAGCAGGGAAAAAATCCCGATAAAATACAAGGCACCCAGAACCATTAAAATCTTTAGAAACAAATTGGCTTTAAAGGAAGCCGAACGCGTAAAGGATTTCCATTCTAGACTGATGAAGTGATTGATCATAGCACCGATTATATTTATCAGTTTGTTGTGTAAATGGAAGAAATGTTACAAAAGAGTTGAAAAATTTAATTAGTATGCTGCATATTTCATCAATTATTCAATATGCATATATTAGAATTCAAGTCCAAAACCAAAAGAGAATCGCAAACCGTCCTCTCCGTGAAACAGATTAAAGGTTCCCTGAATACTGTCAGCACCTATGATCCAGAACCCTCCTCCCAATGAGTTATGCCAGATTGTTGAATCTTCTCCCTTGACCCACACCCTGCCTCCGTCATATCCGGTAAAGAGGCCTATTTGAAGCGGAAGCAATCCCGTCTTAAAGCTATTAAAACTATATCGAATATCACCACTGGTAAGGAATGATGTTCTGCCGATGAATCGTTCATCCCGGTAGGCCCGTAAGCCGTTGTTCCCTCCTAAAGCAGCTGCCTGATAAAACTCAAAGTCGCTGCCTATGTTGATATGAGCAGCAACTTCTGATCTGAAAACAAGCTTCCTGTTTGTCGAAATGGCATTATACAACCCGAGACGCGGTTTAAAATACCCAAACGTACCTGATTCTTTTACATTTGTAGTGGTTCCTAAAATTAAGTTAAATAGCATTCCCCGCGTGGGATTCAGGGCATTATCAAAACTTCGATAAGCATAAGCTGCTTCTGCATTCAAGAAGTATTTACGTTCTTCGATGTCAAGTTCGGGATAGAGCGAGACAAACCTGTCAGGACTATTTTCCAGTTCTACGGTTTCACCCCGCACTTTAAACTGAAATGTACTTCCAAAATGACTGTTTCGTTTTAAGCCCACTTCGGCAGCAAGAATACTCCACCGCACCCTGTTGAAATCCATTCCCAAATCGTCATCGTTGTTTACGCTTTCGTTACCGAAACCAAAAAAATTCCGGGCATAAGTGGGAGATGTGAACCTGCCCCCGACAATCATATTCCAGCGCCTGAAAATTTTGGCAAATTCACCGTTGTAATTAATGTCAAAACCATCTGTGGCAAAGTAATAGCCTGCCCTGAACTTATGACGTCTGGTAAAAGGATTTCTTTGAAAATTATATTTCGAATGGGTGTTAGAAATGCCAATTAAAAAGCCGTCATCAGGATTGTAACCCAAACTGGGGATTAAAGTGTTTTGGGTAGTAATTTGTTTGTGGATATCATAGTTGTTGTTATCATAGTCATCCAGAAAGCGGTATCTCGCACCACCATGAGTTTTAATCTTATTGGGCTGTGTGCGCCAATCATAAACCCGGATTTTCTTTCCTGACCTGATGTCAAAAATGTCATCTCCATGACCCCCTATAATGCGAATCAAAATGGCATCATCAGCTTCACCGTTAACTTCAAATATGTCATCATCAGCCAGTCCATATACCCATATTTCATTTGTTTCCTCTTTGGAGTAATCCCTGTCAGACATAAGGTTTTCCTTTTCTCCTTTGATATTTCGGTAAACCTTAATATTGGTAATACCATCAGGTTTTCTGGTGATAATGATAAAGTCATCTTTATTGGTTGCAGTCACCACCTGAAATTTTGAAAAAATACCGTAATACGTTTCCGCAATATCAACCAGATTTCCCCTTCTGCCCTTGATTTTTTCTTTTATTTCTTGAATACTCTCATCGCGCACTTCTTCGGGCAATGCCATAAATGCTTCCTCTATAATTTCATCTGTGACATTTTCCTGAATGAATCTTGCCTGGTTAATCCAGTCTTCATAAGTACTGTTCTTCAATAAAGCACGATCCATTTTAATTCCTGCAGCATTAAACCACTCACTGTTCTTAAGTTCCTCATCATAGACTGTTAATTGTTTGGCCATGCCCACAAGTGATCGAATAACATCAAGAAAGGCCCCGTCAAAATTGGCAAAAACCTGATCCCTGTCGCGCGGAATGGGAACAAAAACATCAAAACCGTCATCTCTTTTAAACTCTGCCCAGCGCCATTGGTCTAAGTGACGGTCCCAATCTCCGATAAGCATATCAAAAAGGCGGGCGCGGATGTATGCATTTTCGTCAAGTATATTATTTTCACTCTTGAGGATTTTTTCAAAAAGCTCATCGGTACTTCTTATTTTATCAGCAAAGTCAAAGATTTCTTCTCCCTCATATTTTCCGTGGGGGCGTTCTACAATCATATAGAGTGCATCGCCATATTCATCATTGTATTTTCCCAGGGCTTCTTGCTTGGGAACGTAATAAAGTTCAGGGGTGGTATGCAAGACTTCAGCAGCATCAGATAATTTAGGAATAGCAAAAGCACCATAGGGATGGGCTGCGGTATAAAAATCATAAATAAGGTCTTCTGTTACGGTATTTTCAAAGTCATCGCCCAAATCATTTTCTACCAGCACAACTTTTTGCAAATATTGTAAGGCACTCTTTTTTAACGCCCGCATATTGTAGTTCCTTCCTTCCTTATCCTCTAGGCGCAATGAGATTGTCTGATGCCCCCCTCCTTTTCTTACAGGGGTTAAACCTCCGTAAAGAGTATCGAGAATAGCAACTTTGGCTTCTACCTTGGTTCCATATGATTCCCTGTAACGATCACCCCAAAAAGTCTCAAAAAAAGCAGATTTATCGGTTCGTTCCATATCATATACAGACTCCCGGACGGTTTTGGGATAATTCTCAGGAAAATCAATATGTGCATAATCTTCAACCGGAGGGTGAACTTCATATTCAAAAAGGACATTGGGCTCGGCATCGCCTTCTACGCCAAAAAACCGTACCCAAGAAGAGCCGTCTTCAAATACATCAAGAACAGCAAAACCATAGCCACCATAACTGAAAAGGCCGTTTTTACCCAATTCTCCATAAGATTCCTTGGAAGTTGAACCTGAAACAATTTGTTTTATGGGACCCTCTTCCAGATACTGCATATTGTGTTCATGACCCGATAAAAGAACCAACCGCTCACTTTCCTTGACAAGCACAGCCATACGCGTCATCAATTCGTTGTATTTCTCATTAAAGCGGTCTTGTTTTGAGACACCACCTTGGGTACGCACTTGCGTGACCAGAGAAGATAAAACGGGCAAAGGGAAATTGCTTTGTGTGGGAAAAAGATGCTTTGCAATTGCAAATTTACCACCGTGGACACCATTGGTGAACATGGGGTGGTGCATGGCAAACAGGATGGTTTTGTTTTGGTTTTTCTTAACTTCACCTTCTATTTCTTCAAAAAACTTCTCCCGGCTTTTAATTTTACATTTTGCATTCATTAAAGGATGGTGATTCCAATCTTCCAGGTACCACTGGGTGTCAACTATGACAAGTTGTATGCTTTCAGTGAGTTCAATGCTCTCAATGGGGCATCCGTTTTTAGGAAGGAAAATATCTTCATCACCGGAAAGGTCTCTTAAATACTTTTCCTGTATATCAAGACTGTAAAGCCCGTTGTCATACCAGTCGTGATTTCCCGGAATAAAATATATTTTATCAACACCTTCCTTTACACTTTCATACTGTACATCGAGTTTGTGCTCAGCATGAGTTCTATCCTTATGACTTTCAGGCACCAGCCCTGTGGGGTAAATGTTGTCACCCAGAAACAAGGCTACATTTTCCTGAGAAGGATTGGCTTTAAGAAAATTTTTAAAAGCCAGTAATGCAGGTGTGCTCATTCCCATATCAGCATTACCCCCATCACCAAAAAGATAAAATGTTTTCTCTATTTTCTTATCAATTGGGTAAGCCGGCTGATTTTCTTCTACGCGGATTTGAGGAGCATAAGTGGCACAGGCTGATACCATAATTGCTAAAAAAAAGAAGCTTATTTTATTCATAAAGATTTGTAAAGACTGCAATTTACTATAAAAACATCAAAGTATTTTACGATATATAATACATTACATTTATCTTAACTTTTAAAAGGTGGGAAGAGATTTTTCACTAATTTGGCAAAAAAATTAACCTCATGTCTGAGCTGATCCAAAAAGCAGATGCTTTTGTTTTAAATTTATTCAAAGAAAAACTTCCGCATACTTTTGTGTATCATAATTATACCCACACAAGAAGGGTGGTAAAAAGTGCTGAGGAGATTATTGAAAACACTGAAGATCTTTCCAAAAAGGAAATTCAAATAGTACTTTTAACTGCCTGGTTGCATGACACGGGGTATTCTGTAGGCATTGACAATCATGAAGAACACAGTATTTCAATTGCTAAAAATTTCCTGGAGGAAGAAGGCGTGGATAAAGAAATTATTGATTCTGTACTCAGCTGTATTGAAGCAACTTCTATGAGCACTGCTCCAAAGAATAAACTGGACGAAATTATAAAAGATGCTGACTCTTCCCATTTGTCAAAGGAGTATTATATGGAAACATCTGAGCTCCTGAGACAGGAATTGAAACTACACAACATACACGAATATTCCCCAAAAGAATGGCTGGATGCCAATATTGATTTGTTTACAAAAAAGCACCAGTACTATACCTCTTATGCCTTAAAAAAATGGGAGCCTAAAAAAGACAAAAACCTCCTTGAGCTCATTAAAAGCAAAGAGAAGAAAAACAAGAATCAAAAGAAAGAAGAGCTCAAAGTAAAACTTAAAAATGACAACCCAGAGCGAAGTATTCAAACCCTCTTCAGGGTTACTATGAGAAATCATTTAAAGTTAAGTGACATTGCAGATACCAAAGCCAATATTCTACTCTCTGTAAATGCTATTGTGATTACATTGGTTTTTTCAGTGCTGGGTGCAAAGTTAAACGCGCCTGAATATTCCCACCTGACAGTCCCCACGCTGATACTTGTACTGTTCAGTGTAGCCTCAATCATTGGAGCCATTCTTTCCACACGTCCCAATGTAACCAGTGGTGAGTTTACCAAGGAACAAGTGTTGAACAGGGAGGTAAATATTCTCTTTTTCGGAAACTTTCATAAAATGCCCTATGACGAGTACCGCTGGGCTATGGAAGAAACCATTAACGATAAAGATTATGTATATGAATCACTGATAAAAGATTTGTATTATCTTGGGAAGGTATTGGATAAAAAGTATAAACTGCTGCGCATTACCTATACCATTTTTATGACAGGTATTATCGTTTCAGTACTGGCATTTATTATTTCATTTTACATTATTTAGCAACTATTTCCTTCATAAGGTCATCATAGGAATAGTGCTGTTTTGAACGACCGTCGTGATAAAGCACTTCAACACGCAATGCTTTCAACCCCACGACTCCCTGTAAGTCTTCAACGTCAAGGGTCTCTACTTTTTTACCAAGAACGTTTTTTGATTGCAGGAAATTGATGTACTTTTTATACTCCTTTTCATCATCCTTATGAGAATACACAATCACTATTTTTCCTTTTTGGGTGATGCGTTCCTCAGTGTTTTTAATAAAGGCTTTGTCAATGCGTTTTTTGATGATTTCATAACGGGCATTATAGGTTCCATCCACATCAAATTTTTTCTCATCCATGCGATACCTTATGGAAAGTGTGGTATTGAATACAAGAATAAGTGAAGAAGCCTCCAATTGCATAGGTGAATCTTTCTGAATCTGGTAAAATTTATTTTCTACTTCACACATGGTTTGCAATTGCCACAAACGCAGGTTTTGTAAATATACTTTATCAAAAGCTTTATCCTTGACCATTGAATTGCCAATGTAGATGTTATGGTCAACACCATCTGTCTTGTAGCGTTCAAAGTAATGCGGGTATATTTTTTGTGCCTCTTCCTGTCTTTTATCAAGTAAAGCAGCAACTTTCATGTTAATGTGTAATATCGCTTTATCAAAATCTTTTCGGTTGTTATAAATCACACCGTTTTCAGCGTCAAGCAAATCATAATAATCACCCACTTCATCACTTAGTTCTTTTGATAATTGCTGAATGTGGTTCATAACAGGCCCCACCTCTTCCTTCATAAAGTTGACAATTTTCTGCTCACTGGAGGCATTGAAGTTTGACTTAATGTCCTTTTTTACCTGTGAAATCTGGAAGTTTACCTGCTCAAAGATTGCAAGAGAGTTTTCTGCCAGGGCTTTTTTTAATATTGATTCCGCAAGCTCAAGTTGTTCCATTAAATCCTTCAGGATGGTTTTGTTTCTTATATCTGAAGATCCAATTATGTCAATTTGTCCATACAATGGATACACGCTATTAAAAACAATATCACGAAAGGAAGCCTCTTCCCCTGCCTCTGATTCAATAATAAAACGCTTTGCCTCTTCTTCAAAAATCCATAAAACACTTGGGTGAATGGCAGTACATTCGTTTTGAATAACCGCCTTGATTTTATTCTCATAAGCTTCCTTGTTGCGTTCAAGGGTGGTTACAATATAAGGCAGTACATCTTCCAGCTTGTTGGCATTTATTCTATTGAGTTCATTCTTCCTGAAAGAAACAAGTTCGAGCACACCAATGAGTTTATCGCCTTTGGCAATGGGTGCAAGAATACAACTCTTAACATTGTTATTTACCAGGCTTGTTGCCAGAAAATTTGATTTGCTGCGTTTTGCATAGGCATCAACATTGGTAATTACATAATAATCGTGGTTTTTTATCAATGCTTCATAAGAAGAGGGACACAAACCAGTTTTACAATCTTTATGCTGGTTGTCATTAAGTATAAAGTTGGGAATGTCTAGAAAATCAAAGTTCTTGAGTTCCATTTCTTTCTCATCAAACTTGGTCAATCCAATCCGCAGGTCATTAATCTTAAATAAGGACTGAAAAATCTTTTGAAATTTAGACACTATGGAGACCGATTTATCCTGATTCAAAAGTGTGGTCTTTAATTCAGAAATGGCATTATCAACAGTGACATCGGTAAGATTAACAATGGCAAAACCCTTGAACAACCAACTGTTTGGAGGGAATTTTTCCTTCCATAGGTCTATATTTTCTGTATTAGCAAGTAATTCATCAATATCATCCTGTGTGATTTCAACGGCATTTTCGTTTGCCAAAATTTCCACAAAGTCAGCATTGTAACTCACACGGTAGTGTTTCTCGACACCTTCATCATCAGGAATATCATAATAAACCGGCCGTGAAATGTCGATATTCAATCCAAAATTTGTCTTGAGTATGAGCATGCAGGACATAATAAAAAAGAAGTTGTCGTCAAAATTTCGAATTTCAAGGTCAAAATCAGGCCCGGCGGCTTTTAGTATATTTTGAAAACGTTTTGATGGGTGCAAAATAAAATTTTGAAACGGAACGGTAACAGCTTTGATTTCGTTTGAAGTCAATATATCGGGAAAGAGGTCATTCAATATAACCTCAATGGCCTGGTTGTGTTTGTCAAGTTCTTTCGGGTCCTCGATGCCCTCTATCAGTTTTGGATAGGGCTTCATGAATTCCAGAAGACTTTGAATGTACTTTTTTTCAAAAGGACTGATGTCCGGTTCCTGAAGCTTGCTTTTGTAAAAATCAACAATCTTATGAAAACTGATTTTTATCTGTAACGGAAAATCGGTATGGCTGTTGTTTATAAACATTTTATTTATTTGACGCTACAAAGATAACAATTAAGAGAATACACATTTAAAATGATGTAAAAATTTATAAACCAGACACATGAGAGAATTTTTATTCAAATAAAGTTTACCTTCATTTAGTGTTTCTCCTCTTCTTCATCTTCATAATCCAGCACCGTGGCTTGAAATTCAGCAGCTGTAAAGTCTTCCTTTTCTATCCATTTTTCTGAAGTAATGATTTCATATTGTTGGTCTCCTTTGCTTTTTAGCTCCCACAGAATGTCTTCGGCTTCCGGAAACGCAGCCTTGCCCTGCAAGGGGTCTTCAAAAAGCCTGTGAATTAAGTTGCTATCTTTAAGCCCTGCACTGAGTGCTTTTAAAGCTATTTCTTTTGAAATTTGAGGTTCTTCTCCGCTATCGCCCTTTAATTCAAAAGTAATTACATTGGCTTGCGTAAGCGGAAATTTCCCATTATATGCTTTGTACAACAACTGGTTGACTTCAAACAATTCTTTGTGCAGAGAGATATCTGAATAGTTTTCAGAAACTTTTTCGCGAAGCAATTCATGCGAGAGGTTATCGATTTGTCCATCTGCGAGTTCCTCAGAAAGTTTGTACTCGAGCAGGATTTCTGCAGCTTCATTGGGTTCAAAATCGGCTATGGCCAGTAAAAGGAATTCCCTGAGTTCTTCTGCTTTTAGAGATTCTGCATCAGCATAAATGAAAATTTCAAGCAATGCTTTATAATCGGCATCAGCCCATGAGCCTTCGAGCTCATCAACTTTTTTT
>JBBDVI010000156.1:0-15864 GCA_040903465.1 Flavobacteriaceae bacterium | reverse complement strand
GGGTCAGCATATGAGGGTATTCCTAGGAATTTTTCCCTTTGTGCCAGTATGCCTTGTCCGTCACCTTTGTCACCGTGACATACGGAACAAAAATAGCCATACAATTCTTTTCCTTTGACCAGGTTTTCTTCGGTTACAGGCAATGGGTTTTTAAGTTCGGCTGTTGCCAGTTCTTTACCTTCAGGGGTGTCTTCGTAATCATAAGGCACCCATCCTCTGGGTATCGAGCCTTCTGCAGGCAATTTTGCAGACTGATTGTTCAGGAACAATTCCCCTTCGCTATAAGCTTCATAACCAACAGATTCATACATATTGGGCATGAACTGATAATTTGGTGATTTGTCATCAGCACACGAGATCAAACTTATGGCTACTGAAAAAACGAATATATATGTTATGTTTTTCATTCTTTTAGTCTTGTTTGTCTATTAAATTAACTTCCACTGCACCGGTGTTTTGTAAAAACTCAGAAAGTTGTTCAATGCTGTGGTTTTCCACATCAATTTCCATAAGGAAATGATCATCAGTTGTCCTTACATCAGGGTTTTCAGCCTTCTTAAATGGCCAGAGCTTGCTTCTGAGGTAAAATGTAATCACCATTAAATGCGCGGCAAAAAACACGGTTAATTCAAACATAATAGGCACAAAAGCGGGCATATTTTGTATGTATGAAAAACTGGGTTTCCCCCCTATGTCCTGCGGCCAGTCTTCAATCATGATATAATTCATCATGACGATGGATACGGCAAGCCCAACAACACCATACATAAACGAAGTAATGGCAAGTCTTGTGGGTGCCAAGCCCATGGCCTTATCCAAGCCGTGAACCGGAAATGGTGTATAAACTTCACCTATATGATAGTGCGCCTTGCGTACATCTTTAACGGCTTGCATCAGCACGTCGTCATCTGTATAAATAGCGTGAATAACTTTTGATGCCATGGCTATTCTTGGTTTTTATTTTTGGTTTTATCTTTAACTATAACCACAGAGTGATCTACATCATCCCCGTGTTCAGCCCTTAATTTTTTGTAGGTGGCCCCTGACGATTTCAAAATTGATTTTACTTCAGCCTGAGCGATTACAGGGAAACTTCGTGCATACAATAAGAACAGCACAAAGAAGAATCCTAAGGTACCTATAAAAATTCCTATATCCACAAATGTGGGAGAAAACATCGTCCAGGAAGAAGGCAGGTAATCCCTGTGAAGCGAAGTCACAATAATCACAAATCGCTCAAACCACATCCCGATGTTTACCACAATCGAGATGATAAAGGAGAACATAATACTGGTGCGCAGTTTTTTGAACCACATAAACTGAGGTGAAAACACGTTACACGTCATCATGGCCCAGTATGCCCACCAATAAGGTCCTGTTGCCCTGTTCAGGAAGGCATATTGTTCATACTCCACACCTGAATACCAGGCGATAAACAACTCTGTGATATAAGCCACACCCACAATAGAACCTGTGATCATAATGACTATGTTCATCAATTCAATATGCTGGATGGTAATATAGTCTTCCAGGTTTGAAACTTTTCTCATGATAATAAGCAAGGTGTTCACCATTGCGAAACCTGAGAATACCGCACCTGCAACAAAGTAAGGCGGGAAAATAGTGGTATGCCATCCCGGTATGACCGAAGTAGCAAAGTCAAAGGATACAATGGTGTGTACCGAAAGTACAAGCGGTGTTGCCAAACCGGCAAGAACCAGCGACACTTCTTCAAACCGCTGCCAGTCTTTTGCCCTTCCGCTCCATCCAAAAGAAATGATACTGTAAATACGTTTTGTAAACGGTGTGATAGCCCTATCTCTGATCATTGCAAAATCAGGAAGCAAGCCTGTCCACCAGAATACAAGCGATACAGATAAATATGTTGAAATTGCAAAAACGTCCCAAAGCAAAGGAGAGTTAAAGTTTACCCATAAAGAACCAAACTGGTTTGGAATGGGCACTACCCAATATGCCAACCATGGACGCCCCATATGAATCAATGGGAACAAGCCGGCCTGCATAACAGAGAAAATCGTCATCGCTTCCGCAGAACGGTTAATCGCCATTCTCCACTTTTGACGGAATAGTAACAAAACTGCCGAGATTAAGGTTCCGGCGTGACCGATACCAACCCACCAAACAAAGTTTGTAATATCCCAGGCCCAGCCCACTGTTTTGTTAAGTCCCCAAACACCAATACCGGTTGATATGGTATAAACGATACAGCCCACCCCCCAGAGGAAGGCGACTAAAGCGATGGTAAACACTATCCACCATGATTTATTAGCCCGACCTTCAACAGGTGCCGCTACATCAACTGTAACATCGTGATAGGTTTTTTCTCCTAAAACTAATGGCCTTCTTATAGGTGCTTCGTAATGAGACATTTATATATAAGATTTTAGATGTTAGATTTTAGATTTGTGAAATCTGCCGTTAAATCCCGGAACCGTTTTCAAATAAATCAAATCGTAAATCGCTGTTATTTTTAATTAATTAATCTTTTTTTAAACAATAAGTCTTTTAAACCTCTTCCGTATTTCTCACTTTCACCTGATACATCACATTGGGTTTTGTACCTAAATATTCAATAAGGTGATATTTTCTCTTGTCTTTTAACTTGTCAACAATTTCAGCATTTTCGTCATTAATATCCCCAAAAACCATGGCACCACTGTCACAAGCTGAAGAGCATGCTGTGTGGAATTCACCGTCTTTTACCTGCCTTCCATCACGCTTGGCGTCCAGAATGGTTTTTTGTGTTTTTTGGATACAGAATGAACATTTTTCCATCACACCACGAGAACGCACTGTCACATCGGGATTGATTACCATTCTTCCCAGGTCATTGTTCATGTGGTAGTCAAATTCATCATTTTGGCTATACAAGAACCAGTTGAAACGACGCACTTTGTAAGGGCAGTTGTTTGCACAATAACGGGTACCCACACAACGGTTGTAAGCCATTTGGTTTTGGCCCTGACGCCCATGAGATGTGGCAGCCACAGGACAAACAGTTTCACAAGGAGCGTGGTTACAGTGCTGGCACATTACCGGCTGGAACGCTACCTGTGGGTTATTTGCGGCCGTTTCCAATTCTGTGAATTTAGAAAGGGATTCCCCTAAACCTGAAATCGCATTTTTCTTATCTGCATCTGCTAAAATAGATTCTTCAGAAGAATAGTATCTGTCAATACGCAACCAGTGCATATCCCTACTGCGTCTCACTTCTGTCTTACCAACTACCGGCACGTTGTTTTCAGCATGACAGGCGATAACACAGGCACCACAACCGGTACAGGCATTTAAATCAATTGACAGGTTAAAGTGGTGACCGATGGAGCGATCAAAGCTTTCCCATAAGTCAACCTCAGGTGAATCTACCGGTGTATTGACATGGTTGAGAGAAACTTTTGGTATGGGGTTCCACTCTGTATAATCGACAGTGTTGAAAACCTCAAGGGTGGTTTCCCTGATAATGTCTCTTCCCATCATGGTGTTGTGAAGCTGTACACAAGCAAACTCATGTTCTCCACCCACTTTTTCAAGGGATACACGTTGGATATCTTTAAAATTAGTATAAAGTGAGTATGCATTTACACCCACTTGCATTTCTTCTTGAATGCCGTGTGTTTTTCCAAAACCGAATGCCAGGCCTAAAGTGCCTTTCACTTGTCCGGGTTGAACAATTACCGGCACATTTTCCAAAACCGCATTAGCCGTTTTGACATTTACATATTTACCATTCATTGCACCCGTAGCTACATAGGTGTTTTCCAATCCTAAATCTTTAGCATCAGCTGAAGAAATGGTCAAGTAGTTATCCCAGGAAGTTCTGGTAATAGGATCGGGCATTTCCTGCAACCAGGGGTTGTTAGCATTTTGGCCGTCACCCATATTGGTTTTTGTGTACAGAACCATATCAAAGTCGCCTTCCTGTGAAGCAGAGGAGGAAGAAAGTGCTCCGGCAGAACTACTATCTTCCATAGTGCCTGAAGTCATTTCAACTTCAGCATCCATTTCAGCGTCGCTGTCAAACATACCGTCGTGCAACACTTTATTCCAGGATGTTCCTGACAATGCAGGGGACAAAGATTCTTTTATATAATCGTAATATGTTGTTTCATTACCTGACCAGCGCAACAAACAATCCTGAAACTGGTTTGTGTTGAACAAGGGTCTGATGGTGGGTTGTGTGAGGGCAAAAGTTCCTTTTTTAATTTGCGTATCTCCCCACGATTCAAGATAATGAGGTGTAGCTGCAACAAACTGAGCTTCAGAAGCTGTAGCATCTTCACGCATAGCAAATGCCAATCTGAATTCCAGGTTTTTATAATCTTCAGCAAAATCTGCAGCATTTGGGAAAGAATACAACGGGTCAACACCCACAGTAATCAAACCATTAATGGCACCTGATTTCACTCCCTGAATCACATTCATAACATCCTGCGTTCTTCCTTGTCTTGTAAGTTTGGGTTTTTCAGTATCAATGACTTCACTTCCATACCCTTCATTTAAACTCAAAGCTAAGGATTGAGCCTCTACATCCATCAAACCGCATACTACCACTGCTTTACTTCCGGCTTTTTCAAGTTGTCTTTTAGCAGCTGCAACCGCTTGCTGAACGTTTTCAGGCAGGTTTGCAGAACCTCCACCGGCGAGTGCCCTAAGCACATCCATTTGCTGAGCAGGAGTTACCGGCACGCGTTTGTCTGCGTTAGCCCCGCTGCGGGACATTATAGATTCAAACTGAATGTGACGTGACATTTTCCCGTCTTTTGGAATTCGTCCTTTGGCATAGCCGGCAGTGTAGCCACCGCCTTGCCAATCTCCCAAGAAGTCTGCACCCACAGAAACAATCACTTCTGCTTTAGAGAAGTCATAATCTGCGAGACCTCTCACACCATATTTCATTTGGAAAGCATCCAGTGCTTCAGATGAAGATACCGTGTCATAGACTACGTGGCTTATGTTATTGTATTTTGAAGTAAATTCTTTGATCAATTTTGATGTTGACGGACTTGCAAAGGTTTGTGTAAGCAGCACCACATTTTTACCGGCAGCTGAAAGTTCATCCAGTCGTGAGCCTACCTGAGCATCAAATTCTAACCAGGAAGCACTTTCTCCATTTACCAAAGGTCCCTGCAACCTGTTTTTATCGTAAAGTGAAAGTACAGATGCCTGTACTCTGGCATTGGCACTTCCGTTAATATTTGCAAGGGTGTTATTTTCAACTTTGATGGGTCTTCCTTCCCTTGTCTTGACAAGTATGGATGCAAAGTCAAAACCGTCTGCTATGGTCGTGGCATAAAAGTTTGCCACACCGGGAACGATCTCGTCCGGTTGTATGACATATGGAATGGACTTAACAACCGGGCCTTCACAAGCTGCCAATGATGCAGCAGCTGTTGTAAAACCAACATACTTTAAAAAATCGCGACGGGTTGTGGAAGAAGCCTCTAAAGCTTCTTTATCACCCAAAAACTCATCTGTCGGGATTTCCTGAACAAACTCGTTTTGTTTTAGCGTCTCAACAATAGAACTGTTTTCGTCCAGTTCTTCAACACTTTTCCAGTATTTCTTGCTTGATGCCATATTTAGGATTGGTATTTAAATCTTTTATTTAATATTAATAGTGGCATTTACCACATTCCATGCCGCCCATTTGAGCAGCGGTTAATTTCTCTACTCCATATTTTTTGGAGAGTTCAGCATGTATCTTTTCGTAGTACTCGTTGCCTTGCAGGTCGACGTTTGTTTCGCGGTGACAGTCAATACACCAGCCCATTGTCAGTGGAGAATACTGATATAAAATCTCCATTTCCTCGACGGGACCGTGACAGGTTTGACACGCAATTCCGGCAACGGAGACGTGCTGGGAGTGATTGAAATATGCCAGATCAGGCAGGTTGTGAATTCTCACCCACTTGACCGGTTGTTCTTCACCTGAATATGTTCTCTCTTCTGCATCCCATCCAACGGCGTCATAGAGCTTTGCAATTTCAGCATCATAGAATTCTTTGGTGTAGCCATTTTCAATATCTTCATCGCCAGTGTATTCATAGATGTTTTCGTGACAACTCATACAAACATTCAATGATGGTATGCCTGAGTGCTTGCTTTTTCTTGCAGAGGAGTGGCAGAAATTACAATCTATCTGGTTATCACCGGCGTGAATTTTATGTGAAAAATGAATGGGTTGCACCGGGGCATACCCCTGATCAACTCCCACTTGCATAAAGAAGCCATAGGCATAATAAGCACCCACAAGCATCAAGAAAACAACTGATACCAGCACCAAGAATTGGTTTTGAATAAAAGATTTCCAGATGGGGGTTCCTTTTACTTTTTCGGGATAGACTACATTGTTTGCTTCTGCTATTTTTTTCAGGACGTTGTTTACTAAAAACAACATCACCACCAACATGATCATCACAAGCGTTAGCACAACAAGGATTAAGGTGTTTGAAATACCACTGTCAGGACTAACTTCTCCCGGAGGCACACCAGGACCATTATCGGGTGGAGGAGTTTTTTCTTGGCTGGTGTATGCTAAAATGTTATCAATATCTGTATCTGTAAGCTGCGGAAAAGCTTGCATAACCGAGCGGTTATACTCTTCAAAAATAGCAACAGCCTGAGGATCGCCGGCAGCAATCATAGCCTGACTGTTTTTTATCCAGCTGTATAGCCACTCTTTTTCATACTTTTCTGCGACGTTTCTCAATGCAGGCCCAACACCTTTTCTGTCCAGTTGGTGACAGGCGGCACAGTTTGTATTGAATAATTGTTTTCCCACTGTGGGATCCCCTCCCAAATCAGCAGCCGGGGCTTGGGTTGCGGTTTCTTCTGTGGTAACTTCTTCCGGGGTTTCGTCTTGAGCGTGAATGGAATTTGTAAAAGCAAACAGCAAAGCTGTTATGACAATGGAAGATAATTTAAACAATAGATTTGGGTATTTCACCTTTTTCATACTTTTGTAGTGTATTATCGTGTAAAATTTGGAAGAATTTCAGCTTATATGCTCAAAAAAAAAGAGTTAAGCACACCTCCCTCAAAACAACTGCACAAAAGTAACATTTTAAGTCCATTTTAGGAATTGAAACTAAACGTTAACTAATAATTTATATCAATTCTAAATAATATTTTAATATCAATTTAAGTTATTAAACCATAGCTTTGCAATGTTAATTGAATCACATCCATTTTAAAATGAAGAAAACCAATATATTCTCTGTTATTTTGTTGTTTTTTATTGCACATATTTGTGTTGGACAACAGGGGGAAGTAAACGTCTATGAAGACCAAAAACTCACTGAATTACTAACATTGAAAAGCAATCTTGCCAAAGAAAACAAACTCACTGACGGATACACCATACAGTTGTATTACGGTGAATTAAAAGAAGCAAACACCATTATAAGAGATTACCAGAGAACACGTTCAATATGGCCGGCGACCATTGAATATGAAACCCCTAATTATAAAGTATGGGTGGGAAATTATGCAACCCGTCTGGAAGCTGACAGGGCTTTGATGGAAATTAAGCGAACTTTCCCAAACGCATTTGTTTTTAGACCGGACAGAAAGAATTGACCTTTAAAAATTGTTTTTAACTGCCGGACATATTCATTTTTTGAGGCAATGAGCTTCCTACCTTATTATTTTCATTGTTCTGCTGAAAAATATTTTTCATTCGATTGTAATCCAAAAAGTAACTAATTCTTATCGAAAAACTGTTAAGCTGGGGTGACTCAAATAAATTAGTAAGGTTTTGAGAATATCCCAGCCCCGATTGATCAATAAAATTATCGATCGCATTTCTATAAAGAAACGTAATCTGGCTTCCGGGTGCAAACCACCAGCTGTAACGCACATCAACATTCCAGGCGTTGAAGGTAGTGTCGTGTTGATTGCTATACGATATGGCAGGTGTTAAGTCTCCATTATTTTCAAGCGTGTAGTAATTATGGTAAGCCACCTCAGAATAATAATGTCTGAAAGACAGATCGAAGGCCATTTTATTGTTAAAAATAAATTGTGACTCGATGGAGTTTACAATTGTATTTCTGTCGCGCTGCCCAAAAATAATATCATGGTCCTGAATGTTGACAAAACCTTCCTCAAGAAAGGATTTGTTTATGGATGAGCTCGCAAACATTTTCCATTTATCTGAAAACCGAAACCTTGGTGACACACGAAAGGAGAACGACTCTCTATTCTTTTGGTCATAACTTATCCATTCTAAGTTTACATCAACGGCCAACTTCTTACGGTAATCTGTTGAAATCCATACCCAAGGGTTATAGTATGCAGGAACCTTCACGTGCCTGCCTTCAGTCCTGGGTTCATAAATGTCATTTACACCAAAAGGTGTTGACTCAAAGCCACCTCCAAAAGCAAAAAAATCTTTGGTTGTGAAATTTGAATTAAAATTGAAATTATACCTGTTGTATAAATCTGGCTCCAGCCTTCTGTCGTAATTGAGGTTAAAATTTAAATTCATGGAGTTTAAAAAGCCGGCCGGTTGCAATAGCCTGTACCCGTAATATCCATAATAATTAATATAATTGGTGTTCGCTGAAAATCCCAGATCGTTGATATCATAATCTTTGGTCCTGAAAAATACCGATGCTGTTGTTCTGTGTTTGCCACTAATATTGGATATCTGTGCCTGAGCTTCCATACCAAACTTTGTAGATTCGCTAATCACCCAGCTTCCTTTTGCTCCGGCATTATAACGATAGGTGTTTTTTTTGTTTGTCAATGACATGAGCAACGCAGAAGCGTTGGCATCTGTAAAACCTCCATCCCTCAAAACATTTGTATTCACAAAAGAAACTGAAGAATTTTCCCCAAAGCGCTGATCGAGCACCAAGACATTATAGTTTGTGAGTGGTTCTACAACAACTTTTCTTTGTTCCTGGGTTTCGGCATTCACGATTTCTGCCTCCGCTTTTTTTGTTATGGCATTAAAAAAACCAATCCCCAGCCCTCCGGAAGTCCTTCCTGAAATTTTTGAGGCATTTAGCAAATCAACCCGCAACGGAAAAGAAACAATTTCTTCATTTTCATCAAGGTCAACACTGCCTGATGGAAACCCTCCAACCCTTCTTGAATAAAATAAATTCCCTTTTGAAAAAAGCTCTGTACCTTCAGTGAAAAAAGGTCTTTGTTCTGCATATTGCACTTCAAACGCAGAAAGGTTTAAAACTGTTTCATCAAACTTTGTCTGTCCAAAATCCGGCACCAAAACCATATCCAACGTAAACGCATCGTTAATGCCATATTTTAAATCAGCTCCACCATTTACCACCATTTCAGTTTCTCCGTCATAATTATTAACATAAGTAGAAAGATAGGGTTGTAACGAAAGTCTTATAGGCGTTTTTATATTTTCAATACCATGAATCTCACCATCATATATAGAAAAGCTTCCTTTTGTGTTATCAATATGATTCCAGCTGTATCGTGTACGTTCACGCCTAAATTCCCGTTCCATGTTAAGCCCCCAGGTTTGAACGTCCCTGCCTGGGAATCGTAACTCAGAATAGGGGATAAATATTTCTGCTACCCAGCCATTCTCATTAATATTGACCGCACTGTACCATACTGCATTCCACGATGAATCCTCATTGTCATTGGTCATTTTTGCATCATATTGTACACCGGCTGCAGTCACGATAAACTGAAGGCTTTGCTGGCGGTCATTATACCCATTTAATAAAATAAAGAAAAAGTCGTCATTGCCAATCTCGTCTCTTTCTGTGAGTTCTGTTAAAATCTTGTCAGGAGCAGGATCACTTAACGTGGCTCCAAAATAAATCCCCAAGTCATCATACACAATTTTAACTTCGGTTTTAAGACTGTCGGGTATAGGTCTTCCGTTTACCGGAATGCGCTCCACAAAACCATCAGCAATTGAAGCATTTTTCCAGGCAGTGTCATCCAGTAATCCGTCAATTTTTGGAGCCTCAATAATTTTTGAAATATTAATTTTTTTTCTGGAAATACTGTCTTCTGTTTGAATCATCGTTTGCCCGGAAACAGGAAAGCTATAAAAAAGGAGATACAGTATAATGGTGAAATTTGATATATATTTCATTAAAATGTATTTCTATAAAAGACGTATTTCATTTTATGATGTTACACCTATGGATCAATAAAAATTTTAGTATTAATATAACGCCTTTTTAAAACGTTATTGCATAAAAAATGCTGATGAAATTCAACAGCATTTTTAAAAGTTAATATATAAATTTTTATTATTTGAGCTTCTTCTTAACTTCCACTTCCTGAAATCCTTCAATGATATCTCCTTCAACCAGGTCATTGTAGTTGGTAATTTGAATACCACAATCATAACCTTTGGCAACTTCCTTGACATCATCTTTAAATCGTTTTAATGACGAAAGGGTTCCTGTATGGATAACCACGCCTTCACGAATCAATCTGATACCTGAATTTCTTAGAATTTTTCCACTGGTAACCATACACCCTGCAATGGTTCCTACTTTTGAAATCTTAAATGTTTCCCTTACTTCTGCAGTTCCGGTAATTTCTTCTTTCATAACCGGAGAAAGCATGCCTTCCATAGCATCCTTCAGGTCATTAATGGCATCATAGATAATGGAGTATTGCCTGATATCTATTTCTTCTTTATCTGCAATTTGTCTTGCATTACCCATTGGGCGCACATTAAACCCTATAATAATTGCATCAGAGGCAGAGGCGAGAAGCACATCGCTTTCTGTTATGGGTCCTACAGCTCTGTGAATAATGTTTATTTGTATTTCTTCTGTCGATAATTTCTGGAAAGAATCTGTCAACGCTTCAACGGAACCGTCAACATCTGCTTTGATAATTATATTCAATTCTTTGAAATCACCTAAAGCAATACGTCTTCCTATTTCGTCAAGTGTAATATGTCTTTGTGTTCTTACAGACTGCTCTCTTTGTAACTGAGTACGTTTTGCAGCAATACCCTTGGCCTCCCTTTCATCTTCATAAACTGAAAACTTATCTCCTGCCTGAGGAGCGCCGTCAAGACCAAGAATCGAAACCGGTGATGCAGGACCAACTGCTTTGATATTGTGGCCACGCTCATCGTGCATTGCTTTTACTTTACCGCTGTGATGACCAGCAAGGACATAATCCCCTATATTTAAAGTACCTGATTGCACCAAGATTGTTGACACATAGCCGCGGCCTTTATCTAAAAAGGCTTCAACGACAGTACCCACTGCAGGTTTGTTAGGATTTGCTTTTAACTCAAGTAATTCTGCTTCCAAAAGTACTTTCTCTAAAAGTTCACTCACTCCAAGACCTGTTTTTGCTGAAATGTCGTGTGATTGTATTTTACCCCCCCAGTCTTCAACAAGAAGATTCATTCCGGCAAGTTTTTCTTTAATTTTTTCAGGATTTGCCTCAGGCCTGTCTATTTTATTAATTGCAAAAACGATGGGCACTCCAGCTGCCTGAGCATGTGAAATAGCTTCTTTTGTCTGGGGCATTACATCATCATCTGCAGCGACAACAATAATGGCAATATCAGTTACCTTGGCTCCCCTGGCACGCATAGCAGTAAAGGCCTCGTGACCCGGGGTATCCAAGAACGTAATTTTTTGACCGTTTTCAAGTTGCACAGCATAAGCACCAATGTGCTGTGTGATACCGCCTGATTCACCGGCAATCACATTTTCCTGACGGATATTATCCAACAAGGAAGTTTTACCGTGGTCAACGTGACCCATAACAGTAACAATGGGAGCTCTAGGCTCTAAATCTTCAGGGTTTTCTTCTACAACCTGGGCAGTATCTTCTGTATCTGCAGTTACAAACTTGATTTCAAATCCAAATTCATCTGCAACTATGCTCAATGTTTCAGCATCAAGGCGCTGGTTCATTGTTACCATTAATCCTAATGACATACATGCCGATATAACATTTGTAACAGGCACATTCATCAAGGTAGCTAGCTCACTTACCGTTACAAACTCTGTAACCTGCAGCACTTTGCTTTGTGAATCCTGTTGTGCCAGCTCGTCTTCCGTTTTTTGACGGTGAGTATCCCGTTTGTCACGTCTGTATTTTGCTGCTTTTCCTTTTGAGGATTTTCCCTGAAGTTTTTCAAGTGTTTCCTTTATTTGTTTTTGAACTGCCTCTTCACTGGGTTCTTCTTTGTGAACAAGCTGTTTACCTCTGGCTTTACCCCTGGGGGCAGAAGATGCGCCGGAAGCACCTCTTGAGGGCTCCTTGCTTATTCTTCTTCTTTTACCCTTATTTGCGTCTTTATCTTTTGCAGAACCGGTTGCAGGCTTTGCTTTTTCAGGTGGTTTCTTTTTGGCTTTTTTGAACTGCTCTAAGTCAATTGTTTTGCCAGTAAAATTAGGACCATCAAGTTTTTTATATTTTGTCTCAGTCAGTTTAGATTCGTCAATTCCGGGGATTTCCTCCTTTTTTTCAGCCTCAGGCTCTTGCTTTTTATCTTCTTTGGGTGACTCCTTTTTAGCTTCTTCCTTAACTTCCTTTTTAGAAGTCTCTTTTTCGGCAACGGGTGCTTTTTCTTCTACTTTTTCTTCCTTTTCAGTTTGTTTTTCAGCTTCTTTTGGTGGCTCTTCCTTGGGAGGGGTTTCTTTTTTAGCGTCAAGGTCAATTTTACCAACAGTCTTAGGCCCCTCAAGTTTGTTTTGTGCTTTTACAACTTCTTTTTCGCGGGCTTCTACAGCCTTTTGCTTTTCTTCGATTTCCTTTTCACGGGCGATTCTAAGCTCTTCCTTTTCTTTTCTTTTTTCTTCGCTTACTTCCTTTGAGGCAACTTTTTTGGATTTGTCTGTTTGAAATTCATCAAAAAGAATTTGATAAACTTCATTGGAAATTTTGGTTGTAGGACGCGCATCGATCTCGTGACCTTTGGATTTTAAATATTCCACGGCACGGTCTAACGAAATGTTGAATTCGCGTAAAACCTTGTTTAACCTCATTGTGTTTACTTCAGCCATAAAGTGCTTTCCTTTTTTTGTTTTTTTATCAGAGAATTTTAATTGTTATTTTTCAAACTCCTCTTTTAATATGTTGATTACGTCCCTGATGGTTTCTTCCTCCAGGTCTGTTCTCTTGATCAGGTCATCAATATCCTGATCTAAAATTTGTTTTGCTGTATCCAGCCCTATTTTAGAAAATTCGTCGATGATCCAACCTTCGATTTCATCAGAAAATTCTCTTAGTTCTACATCTTCTTCTTCTTCAACACCTTCCCTAATTACGTCAATTTCATAACCGGTCAATTGTCCTGCAAGACGAATGTTGTGCCCGCCACGGCCAATGGCCTTGGAAACTTCTTCCAGTTTTAATGTAACCTCAGCGTGTTTGGTTTCATCATTAATCGAGATGGATGTTATTTTCGCGGGACTTAAGGCGCGTGAAATATACAAATTTGTATTTGCAGTATAGTTAATAACATCAATATTTTCATTACCGAGTTCCCTGACAATTCCATGGATTCTTGATCCTTTCATCCCCACACACGCACCCACCGGGTCAATTCTGTCATCATAAGAGTCTACGGCTACTTTTGCTTTTTCACCCGGGATCCTCACAACATTTTTAACGGTGATAAGACCGTCAAAAACTTCAGGAATCTCCTGTTCAAAGAGTTTTTCCAAAAATTTGTTGCTGGTCCTGGACATCAATATTGTGGGCTTATTCCCTTTCAATTCAACGCTTTCAATAATCCCTCTTACATTGTCACCTTTCCTGAAAAAGTCAGAAGGTATTTGCTTTTCCTTAGGAAGAATTATTTCATTTCCTTCATCATCGAGCAAAATTACGGCCCTGTGTCTTATGTGATGAACTTCAGCAGTATAAAGCTCCCCTTCGAGGTCTTTAAAGTGCTTGTAGATATTTGTGTTGTCGTGCTCGTGGATTTTTGATATTAAATTTTGGCGTAAAGCCAAGATGGCCCTTCTTCCCAAATCTATCAACTTAACCTCTTCAGATACATCTTCCCCAATTTCAAAATCGGGCTCGATTTTTCTTGCTTCAGTGAGCGAAATTTCCTGATTGGGGTCTTCTACTTCACCATCAGCTACAACCACCCTGTTTCTCCAGATCTCTAAATCTCCTTTATCGGGGTTAATAATAATATCAAAATTATCATCATCACCATATTTCTTTTTCAGGGTCGTTCTAAATACATCTTCCAAGATTGCCATCAAGGTAACCCTATCGATAAATTTATCGTCTTTAAATTCTGAAAAAGATTCAATCAATGCGATATTTTCCATATCTGTACTTAGTTAAATATTATTTTTACTTTACATTCTTTTATAGTGTCAAAAGGGATATCTGCTGATTTCTCAACGGTTACTTTTCCCTTCCCCACCGGTTTTGGTTCTCTTGCTTTCCAGTTGAGTGAAATTCCTGTATCAGAAACCCCGGTCAACACTCCTTCAAAAGATTCTCCTTCGTTTGTTTTTAATTCAAGTGTTCTTCCGGTGTGTTTTTTGTACTGTCTGGGCATAATTAACGGCGAAGTTGCTCCGGCTGAGGCGACCTCAAGTGAAAAATCATATTCCTCCCTGTCAATGTTATGCTCAATAGCCCGGCTCACTGCAACACAGTCGCTTACTAAAACCCCTTCGTCACCATCAATGATAATTTTGATGCTATTGTTAGCATCCATTTGAAAATCGATAAGAAATAAAGAAGGATTTTCATCAAGTGCATCCTCGAGCAATTGCAGTACTTTTTCTTTCAACATTTTATTCTATAAAAAGAGGGGACTTTTTGTCCCCTCACCTAACGCCTTGTTTTTCAATGGTGCAAATATATGAATTATTTCTCATTAAAAAAAAAGGATGTAAGTGGATTTTTTTTTGTAATTTAACTTAAAATTTTAAATCATATCAAATCATTTTCCATGAAAAAAATTCTTGTCCCTACAGATTTTTCAAAACAAGCAGAGTATGCACTTAAAGTCGCCGCACAGCTGGCCAAAAAACACAAAAGTGAAATATATTTACTCCACATGCTTGAGCTTCCTTTAAATCTGGTAGACGCCGCCAATAACGGTGGAAACCTGCCGGAATCCATATTTTTTATGAAGCTGGCCCACAAACGTTTTAAAGAGGTACTTAGCGCTGATTATCTTAAAGGGGTCACTGTTTATGAAACAGTACAGTTTCAGGAGGCTTTTGACGGCATCATTGATGAAGCAAACAAACATCAAGTAGATTTAATTGTGATGGGCTCACACGGAGCCAGTGGCTTCAAAGAAATGTTCATTGGAAGCAACACTGAAAAAGTAGTTCGCACATCAAATATACCGGTGCTGGTTATCAAAAATGAACATGCCAAATTCTCAATCAACAACTTTGTTTTTGCAACCGACTTTTCTGACGAATGTAAAAAACCCTTTAAGGAAGCCATTAAATTTGCTGAAGCTGTAGGTGCAACCTTACACCTTCTTTTTGTCAACACGGCAACAAACTTTATGACCACCATGGAAGCCCATGAAATAATGGGTAAATTTATGAAAGGAATTGAGGTCAAAAGCCATACGCTTAACATTTACAATGACACCTCTGTTGAAAAAGGGGTTTTAAACTTTTCACAATCCATCAATGCTGACCTGATAGGGATGGCAACTCACGGCAGAAAAGGACTTTCTCATTTCTTTAATGGCAGTGTAAGTGAAGACCTTGTAAACCATGCAAAAAGACCCGTGGTTACTTTTAAGATATAAATAGGCTTAGGGGATAGGGTATAAGTAAAATTCTCCGGGGCAAGCCCACGGAGCATTTCGGAGGAATACGTTTTTAAACTTTAAACATTTACTGACGAGGCAAGCCTCGGGGTATT
>JBBDVI010000155.1:15482-15875 GCA_040903465.1 Flavobacteriaceae bacterium | reverse complement strand
AAGGCGCAAAGTGTTTTCTGCAACGGCAATTTTTGCTTTAATATCAGCTTCCCCTAAGGACTTCCGTCTGTGATACCCTTATCAATAATCACATCAGAAAAAAGGTAAATTCCACTAAAATTCTCAGTCCATCGTTTTTTAATTTCCAAGCTTATTTCTCTGAAATAACGATCTCCACTTCCTATAAACTCTGAACTATAGCTGTTGTTAGGGACATCAAACGTGGTGTCAAGCCCAGACCAATAAGCAAAGTTAAAATCCAGCTTGGTCCCATATTTACCTCCTAAAGCCGTCTCCTTTTGAAAGGTGTAAAATGCGTCTACTTGTGTTCCAATCTCACCAGCCTGTTGCTGAAATTCACCAATAATCAACCTTGATTGAGCATTATACACA
>JBBDVI010000155.1:0-15472 GCA_040903465.1 Flavobacteriaceae bacterium | reverse complement strand
AATATTAGAAAGCAGATAATCGTGTTGTTTGGTCAAGGCCGGAGTGTAATTTATAAGTTGTTGGTTATATTGGTTCCCTTCTGCAAAACGATCTGCATAAAACCCAAAGTTTTCCAACCTTCGCAAAGATGTATTCACACCAAAACCCCTTTGGGCGTAACCCAAATTTACCAAAATAGCGGAGCCTTTGTACAATTCTTCATCATTGGTTACCATTCCTTCATTTACCAAAACATCGGGCTCTTTATGAATTGCTTCCATTCCGGCAAAAAAGTTTTTATAACCCAAATCTATTCTTCCGGCATAGGCATTAACGGTCGTAGGCACCTTTATACTTCCAAGATTATCCTGATAACGACCTACATAACTTCCGCCGATATCAAGAAAAAGCTCATCAACATCAAGAAAATAACCTACATCAAAAGTAGCATCCAGTGCCTGTATAGCTCCTTCTGAGGTTTCAAAACCATAGCGTTGTTCACCATAAACTCCTTTTACAAGAAGGTAATCTAGAGGTGTAAAAATCACTTTAACACCTTTTATTGCACTATTAATACCCAGTTGTCTGTCTTCCCAGGATCTGAAAATAAGACCACTGCCAAATTGCTCATACACATAACCGGCTGTAATATCCAGAGATTTATGCTTGAAATTTAAGTAATATGTGCCTACGCCATTTCCCTCCAGTTCGGGTGCATAACCTAACAAAGGAACGGGAAGATAGGATTCATACTGAATGCCGGCTGTAAATTTACCAAGGTTGTAATTAAGTGAAAAATAATTATTAGCCCTGAATTGTTCCTGCGGGGCTAAAATATTAATCCCTTCATCGTCTTGTAGCCATTGGGAATTGGATTCAAATCCACCATTAAAATTTCCAAAATCTTGTGCAGCAATAAACTGTACTGCAAATAAAAACAGTACAAAAAGGGGAGTATTTTTTTTCATCAGAAATGACTAAGGTTTTATTGGTTAGTTGATGTTTTCTAGGATATTTTTATACAGCTCGTCCTCAGCACCTGGTGAATAGCCTGAATGCCTGTATAAAACTTTATTGTTCTTTACTACCAGGGTAAGCGGGACCGTTGAAGCTCCCAAAGCTCTTTTTAATTCATTATTTGTGTCAAACAAAATTTCATAATCCCAACCCCTTCCTGTAACCATAGGCCTTACACGCTTTACCGTTCTGGAATCATCAATTGATACTGCATAAAGTATTACATTAGTCTCAGATTGCCATTGCTCATATACATCATTAATGGCATCAAATTCTTTTTTACATGGCACACACCAGGTTGCCCAAAGCGAAACAATAACGACCTGGTCATTTTTTGATATCTCCTGAATATTTACATCGAGTCCTTCCATGTTTTTCAATACCATATTGGGAAGTTCTGTCTGACAGAAGGATTGCAGACCTGTTATTACAAAAAGAGCTATAATTAATTTTTTCATGATAGTAACAAATTTTTAAGATTGGGAACAATATTAATAATATATAATTTAAAACCTTATTAAAAACAGAAAAAAAATGATTTCACATAATTGGCAAACGGATTTATTTTGTAACGAAAGGTTTCCATTACTTTTCATATAAACATTATTTGTTACATATAAAACAAACATTATTAGACGTTTAAAGCAAAACACTCACTTAAATAATCTGCGTAAAATTCAAATAGAAGCATTAAAATGAAAGTTTATTTTGCAAATAGTCTCAATAATATTAAAAAAAAGGACGCCTATTAACATATTTTATTACATTTGGGAAATATTAAATTTTTGTTAAACATTATAAATTCAAACAAATGAAAAGAAATAAATTACTGTTTGCATTCACACTGCTATTGGTTGCCGGTTTTTTTGTGGTTTCATGTAGCTCAGATGACAACGGCACAGGAGGCGATGGTTTATCTTCCATCACGCTAAAAGCAAACACTGAAAGCACTACCATTGGCGCCAGTGAACAACTTACTTTTACAGTAACCGGAAACGACAATACAAATTATACCTCTTCAAGTATCATAAAAGTTAATGGGACAGAAATTATCGGCAACACTTTCTCTTTTGAAGAAGCTGGGAATTATAGTTTTGTTGCTTCCTATGATAACCTGACAAGTAACGAATTATCTTTTCAGGTATATTCTGAGCATTATACAAAGGTGAGTAAATCAAAAGTTTTGAGAAATGAAACAGTAACTTTCAATTTATTAGAGATAAATGGAGATGATGTAACTGATGAGGCGACATTCTTTGTCAATGGCAATCAAATTGCAGGTAATGAATTCAGTTCTGAAACAGCAGCAAGCTATGAGGTTTATGCAAACTACGGAGATATGGGGCAAACAGAGACAGAAACTTTTGAAGTTTTTATCCCTAAAAGAAAAGTCTCTTTTGAAGATTATACCGGTACTTGGTGTGGCTGGTGTCCGCGTGTGACCACTGCCGTTCAAAAACTAAAAGAACAGTCTGACGATGTTGTCATTGTGGCTTTACACAATGATGCTCATATGCCTTCCCCCCAAGTGTCACAATTGGTGTCTACATTCAATGTCCAAGGATATCCCGCGGCCAGGCTAAACAGAACAACATCAGTCCCATCCCCTGAAGACAGCCCTAATGCCTTAAATTTTGTTTTAAACCAGGCCGGTGCCGAAACAAACTTAAGTATCGCTATCGACACCGAACTGAATGGAAACGATTTATCGGTAACAGCAAGAGTAATTTCAGAAGAAGCATTAAGCAGTGATTACAAAGTAGTGGTTTATCTCACCCAAAACGGGCTTATTTTCCCTCAAGAAAACTATTACCATTCAAACCCTGCAAGCCCTTGGTATCAAATGGGTGCGACTATTAATGATTTTGTTCACGACGATGTTATGGAGGCTTCTTTGACAAATATCTTTGGAGACCCAATTGTTGACACACCTGCCCTTGAGGAATATACTGTTAGTTTTGACCCTATCAACTTATCAGCTTATGGCGCAAGCGGAGGTGGCAACTTTTTTAGCCCTTCTAGTTTTAATGTCGCGGTTTATATCGTAAACCAAAACAATGTTACACAAAATGCACAACATGTTCAGGCAGGAGAGAGTGTGAATTTTGAATAAAAATAACAAACCAAATATCATAACTAAAAACGCCTTTGTAAATACAAAGGCGTTTTTTTTATATTAATATATTTACTAACACGTTGAAACTACTACTCCCCCAAAAACGGATAACGGTAATCTGTAGGCGTTACAAAAGTTTCTTTTACCATTCTTGGTGAGACCCAGCGCAATAAGTTCAATTTAGAACCTGCTTTGTCATTGGTTCCTGAGGCCCTTGCTCCACCAAACGGCTGCTGGCCCACAACGGCTCCTGTAGGTTTGTCATTGATGTAGAAATTACCTGCTGCATTTTCAAGGATATCAACTGCTGTTTCCAAAGCATAGCGGTCTTCACTGAAAACAGCTCCCGTAAGTGCATATTCTGAAGTACCGTCAACCAAATGCAGTGTTTCCTCCCACTTTTTGTCTTCATATACATAAACAGTAACCACAGGTCCAAATAATTCTGTACACATCGTGCTGTATTTTGGATCAGAGGTTTCGATGACAGTGGGTGCAATGAAATACCCTTTGGATTTATCATAGGTTCCACCTACCACAATTTCGGCGTTTTTATCCTTTTTTGCCTGGTCAATATAACTTGCCAGTTTATCAAACGAACCTTCGTGTATAACGGCTGTAATAAAATTGCTCATATCTTCAGGAGAGCCCATTTTAAAAGATTTTACATCTTCTATCACATAATTTTTCACTTCGGGCCATAAACTTTTCGGAATATAGCAACGGGAAGCTGCAGAACATTTTTGACCCTGAAATTCAAAGGCACCTCTAGAAATGGCTGTTGCAATTTGTTTTGGATTAGAAGACTTGTGTGCTACTATGAAATCTTTTCCTCCAGTTTCCCCCACAATGCGTGGATATGTTTTATAGTTATTAATGTTCTCACCTATTTGTTTCCAAAGCATTTTAAAAACGTCTGTAGAGCCGGTAAAATGTAAGCCTGAAAAATCAGGACTGCTCAAAATAGTATCTGTTATCATCTTGGGGTCTCCGTAAACAACGTTGATAACACCATCAGGCACACCGGCTTCCTTAAAGATATCGGTGATTACTTTTGCAGAATACACCTGACTGTCACTGGGTTTCCAAATGGCAACATTTCCCATCAACGCTGCGCTTGCAGGCAGATTTCCGGCGATAGCCGTAAAATTAAAAGGTGTGATGGCATATATAAAACCTTCCAGCGGACGGTATTCAAGACGGTTCCAGGCACCACTTGTTGATTCCGGTTGTTCTGCGTAGATTTCGGTCATATACTGCACATTGAACCTCAAAAAGTCTATCAGTTCGCACGCAGCATCAATTTCAGCCTGATAAATATTTTTGGATTGCCCGAGCATGGTTGCAGCGTTGATTTTAGCACGATATGGTCCTGCAATTAACTCTGCTGCCCTTAGAAAAATTCCGGCGCGTTGCTGCCAAGGCATTTTTGCCCAGGATTTTCTTGCTTCCAAAGCTGTGTCAATAGCTTCCTGAATGTGTTTCTTTTCGGCTTTGTGATAAGTTCCTAAAGAGTGTTTATGGTCATGAGGAGGCGAGATGGTGGCAGTGTTGCCTGTTTTTATTTCTTTACCGTTAATATACAAGGGAACTTCAACACTCTCCTTATACATTTTTTGATATGTTTTTAAAACTTCTTCTCTTTCAGGTGTTCCGGGCGTATAGCTCTTCACGGGCTCGTTAACGGCTACCGGTACTTTGTAAAATCCTTTTCCCATTTTTGTTTGTTTTTATATAAAAATTAATCGTTTGCGAAGGTACAAATTTTTAAAGAGTCTGTTTAAATTCTGCTTTACTTCTTCTTTAGTTTTTTGTAAGTTGTAACACAAATTTATGACACAATATCTATGTGCACAGTAACATTTATTGCAAAAGGATCCAATGACTTTATTTTGACGTCAAACAGGGACGAAGCCATTGGCAGAAAAACACGCTTGCCGGAAGTTTATAACGAAAACGGTATTAAAATGGCATACCCCAAAGACGAAGTTGCCGGCGGAACATGGATTGGCGTAAGCGAAAAAAAACGCTTGGTGTGTTTGCTCAATGGTGCCTTTGTCGCGCATAAGCGAAAATCAACCTATAGATTAAGCAGAGGTGTTATCGTAAAAGAACTGCTTGCCGCAAAGGATGGGTTAAAATGGATAGAAGATTTTGAATTTACAGATATAGAACCTTTTACCATCATTATGATAGAATGGAGAGAAGGGCTTAAGCTCTATGAGCTCGTTTGGGACGGGTCAAAGAAGCATTTAAAGGCAATGAATGTCAAAACACATATTTGGAGTTCCTCTCCACTTTACACTAAGACCATGAAGAATATACGTGAAAAATGGTTTTCAGAATTTTTGAACAAACGCAAAACTGACTCCACTTCGTTGTTTGATTTTCATTTAAATAAAGGTATTGGAAACAAAGATGTGGATTTACAGATTGACCGGGGATTTTTAAAAACGGTGAGTATTACTCAGGTAACCAAAAATGATAATACCATCCTAATGAAATACAGGGATCTCAAAACGGGTAACGAAAAAGAAATAGAGATTGATATTTTTGATTGAATCAATTCAGTCCAAAAGTAGCACAAAGTTTAAAAGCAGGCACTTTTACTTTAAAACGTTTTGTAGAAGAAAAATTCACCATACTATAGTGACCGCTCATAGAGCCAAAAGGCGATTGCAACAAACATCCTGAAGTATATTTATAAAACTCACCCGGTTTTAGTACCGGCTTTTTTCCAACTACACCCTCACCTGAAACAATTTCAGTTTCATTTAATGCATCTTTAATTTTCCAATAACGTGATTGTAGCCGAACTACATCTTTACTCTGATTATGAATTGTAATAGTATAACGAAAGGAAAAGAACAATTTATAATTCTTATAAAATGTTCCCTCAAAATCTGTAACTACAGAAATTTTAATGCCTTGTGTAACTTGTTGAACCATCTAATGATTTGTAAAGCGAAAATGACAAAATGTGTAAACAACGCTGCAAACACTGCTAAGATAGTAAATAAACCATTTAAAGTCACAAATTTAACGAATGTTTTAAATATACTATTCTTATTAAATCCCGTCAGGAATTTGTCACATCATAACTATAAAAATTATTTCATTTAATTTAATATAGAGGACAAGTAGTAAATATTTTTTTTAATCAATGTAATTTTGTTAAAAAGCCGAAAAAGTAATTTTTTCGGCTTTTTGTTTAATTCTGAAAATAAAATTCTGATTGTGATTTTTAACTGTTTCTTTTAAATTCCTTTCTTTCATATAAGCTATCATCTTCAGGATATTGGGTTTGATCACGGTTATAATTATCCAATACTACTATTTCATAATCCCTGTCAATATTATCGCCTTTTTTAAATCTTTTGGACTCAGCAAATGTTTGATAGTCTATACTATCAGTATTTACTATTTCATTGTCTTTATCCAAAGTAGCTAAACCTATGGGTATAATCAGATGGTTTTCACCATCTTTATTTAAAAATTCATGGGCTCCACTTTTAGCGCTGTTTGAATAAGGTTTGTGATTAGCTTCAATAATAGAATCGTCTACTTCCACGTCAAGGTATACAACTCTTTCTGAAGTTGGATTAACCAGAAGATTATCAATCTTCCCAATTGTACGCTTTTCACGGTCATTCACTTTCCAGCCCCGAACATCGGGATCGCCACTTGCTACTTTATAGTCAGATAGTTCGTTTAAATAATATAGATTTTTTTCTTTATCTTTCATGATCGTCATTTTTTAACTCATTGAGGTTAGTGCAACACCGGCTTTAGAAAAAAAGTTTTTTACTGCATCTTTTTGTTCTAAAGTGGGTTGATTGGTTTTTATATTTTTTAGAGCGGTTTCTACTTGTGAAATTTCCGTACCGCTGTTAGGAAAATTTTGTGCCTGTAACGTTTTCATTGCACGTGTAATAATTTGTCCTGCTTCTTTGATCATATTGGCATGTTCCAACCTGTTAGGGTCTTCAGTGATTTCCCTAGCTTTTTGTTTTGCTTGATCCAGATCTGCATCTAAATTTACTTTTCATCTCTTGCCTTTGCTTCGACAGCTGCAATTAACTCTTTAATTGCGCCATTAGTATAATCGTGATCTAATCCCATTTGAGGATTTTCTATATAAGCAATATATTCACTTATTGCATTTACTTCTCCCGAATTTCTGGTTGTTTCATAAGTATCGGTACTATTGTCGTTTCTATCTTCCTCGTATATCTGCTCAGTGTCAGTAGTGTTGTCTATTACTTGATCGTCATAATCATTATCTTCAACAACAATAAAATAAAGGATGGCGACAATAATAAGCACAGCAAGAATCCATTGCCAAACTGGCTTTTTCTTTTCAATTTTAATCTCTGCCATAATGTTATTTTTTGTTAGTATTATTTGAGTAACTAAATTAAATATTTTATAGCACCATTAGCTATACTGGTGTGCCAAATTACTGTTAATCAAGGCATAAAAGATTGTTAATTAGCCTGATAAATAAAAGTATTGGCCCAACAATTTATTTTGTTTTTATCTATAAGTGTTTTCTACATTATAGTAGGGTGATTTTTTTATGGAAAAATCTAAATTGATTACGGGAGTAATAATACCTTTTGTTCAAAACTTCCTCAGAGTTTTGAAACTGGCAATATATCAGGTTTCTTGAAAATATTTAATATAACGAAAATGACAAAAATGCATAAACAACTGCAGCAAACATGGCTAGAATAGTAAATAAACCATTTAGAATCATAAATTTAACGAATGTTTTAAATCTACCCTGTTCATAAAACCTTCGCATAGCTTTGTAAAGATAAATTACAAAAAGAAGTAATGCAATTGAAGTAAATAATTCAGAACTAAACAAAAAGTCAAACAATGCCGAGATGATTAACAACACAAATAAGAGGCTTTGCACATGAAAAGCAAAAACAAGGTGCTCCATATAGGTATACTTACCCTTTCTAATGTACAAGAGCATAATAAAAAAGGTGAAAACCGGAAGGAATAAAAATATTACAAACGGAAGTTTTGAAATAAAGAAGTTATATGCAAACCCCGGGTTTTCTTTAAAAAAATTATAGTCTATCACTTTTTTATACAACCATTTGTTGTACATGCCCGTTTCGTGATTTAAATTTGTGAGAGCCTCATGGGGCCTTTCTTCTTTATTTTTAAGGTAATAATCATTATAAATTTCGAGCTTATTTGTAAGTGCATCACCCCAACTCAAAGCATCAAGCTGGGATTCGGTATAATATTTAATTTCTTTTTTTGATGGCGAGCTGCTTATGGTATCACCTACAGGAGTTGATTAAAACGTTATTATATTGTCTTCGGCCAATTTTTCTTCAATTTCGGTAGCATCATTGCTTTTTGTTGAGGCTGAAATAGTATCGGCGGACGTATCAGCATATTCACTTATTTTATTCAAGAGTCCACTTAAGAGAAAAAAAATGATACTTAAACTCAAATAGAACCGAAAAGGGTTTGCATAACGCATTCTTTTTCCTTCAACATAATCTTTTGAAATCTTTCCGGGTTTGAAGAGCAGGTTTCGCAAGGTAAGTGCAAGCCGGCTGTCATATGCAAAAAGGCCAGCAAAGAGTTCACTAAATATATCTTTGAAGTGTAGTTTTTTGGTAGAATTCAATTGGGAACAATTGGGGCAATAGCGATCACTCCTGTCAAGCGGTGTTTCACAGTTTAGACATTTGTCACCCCGGTAACGGAGCTCTTTTCTGCCTTGTTCTGTTGAAGGCAAAATGCTCGAAAGAAAAACAGAAAGCCTGTCCAGCATAAAAGACTAATTGTTTGTAATATTCACTGAATTGTTATTTCCCACTCCAATAATTTTATCATATCTCCCGCCAAGATCACGGTAATAAACAATGACGGTATAATCATTTTCAGTTTCATCAAAATCACCACTCACTGCGCCGTCATTAACAGATCCATCCTTGTTTTTAATCACATACTTGTAATTATAAAAACCTTGTTTAAAAAGTCGCCTGTTTCTAAAGGTGTCACTATTTGGGTCATATTCCATCTTGGTTGAATCATCGAGGGAATAATTATTAAAATTGCCATATATATGAATTTCCTGATCTTCTTCCAGTTCATCATAATACTGCAAAGCAAAATGAATCCAGACATATTCAGCATCAATGCTGGCTTTTTCACCCCGCACATTTCTCACAACAAAATTTCCGTTGATATCAGGGTTATAAGTATATGGCCTGTCTTTTCTGGCAATGTTTGTATATAAATAATTTATAAAAGTATCCTCAAGTTCCACCCTTCTAATATTGACGGTGGCTCCTCTCACATCGCTGTTGTCAAAATTTAAATATTCATTTCCTCCCCAAAAGGCAGATTCCTGGTCATACTTATAAACCAACTCATTTCCAAGGGTGTATTGAGGTTTTAAATCAGTAATTGCAGTTTTGAGGTTGTTATTTTGAAGTACAAGTGTTTTCACATTTTGGTTTGGATTGATTAATACCTGGTTTGGTGAGGTAATGGTAAAGTTAACTACCTGTTTTGTGTGGATGAAATTTAAATCCCTGGAACGTCTTATCGAGACACTCACTCCGGTCAAATCCTCATAAATCATAAACTTTCTGGAGAAAATCAAATTTCTTCTGTCATCAAAAATTTTAATCAGATAATTTCCGCTTTTTGTAAGCCTTCTTACATAAGGGTTTGGGATATTCAATGTATAGTGCGAATAGATTTGAAGTGTGTTGAAAGAATTTTCATAGTTCTCAATGCGAACATCATCAAAGCCGTCTATATACTCCCCTTTAGACAATGACGAAGGGGTCCAGTCAAAATTGAAATGTTCAATGGTGTAATAATAATCGCGTTCATCACCAATAATATCATCAAACCTAAGCTGAAATGACTCCCCCAATTTTAATATGGGCAATTGAGCCTGATCAGTATTACCCCTAAACTCAACGGTTTTTATATAATTGGGAGCTGGAGTTTCTTCTACTTGTCCAAAAGAAGAAAAAGAACTTATGACAATAAAAAATAAAACACTAAAATGTATTTTCATGTATAAATATTTAAACTAAAACCCGAAATAACAAGTTCCAATAATTAATTTTAACAAACTATTTGATTGCTGTGTAAATATAAACAAATTTTATGCCCAATAAACTATTGTTTTGTAAGGTCTCTGTTTTATTTAGAATGAGTATAAATAAATAATTTAGCTAATTTATACTTTATATTTAACTAGTAAAATTTGTAAATTTGCGCTCCTTAAAATCTGTTATTTATACAGATGAGGGATTTTAAAGTAAACTTTAATACCAGTATCCTATGTCAAAAGACATTAGAATTAAAAATGGGCTGGACATACGCCTAGTAGGCGAGTCTGACAAAGCCCTTACAAATGCCCCCAGATCACGCACCTTTGTTATTACCCCATCAGATTTTCATTTAATTACTCCCAAAATGGTTGTTAAGGAAGGAGCCAAACTCCGTGCCGGTGACGACTTATTTTATGCAAGAGAAAATGAATCTGTTCGGTTTGTTTCGCCCGCGAGCGGAACACTTACCGAAATAAAAAGAGGCGCAAAACGGGTCATCACTCAAATTGTAATCACAGCAGACAGCGAAGATCAATACAGGGAGTTTGGTAAAACAGACCTTTCAAAAGCAAATGCTGAAGAAATAAAATCACGATTACTGGAATCCGGATGCTGGCCTTTCATAATGCAACGTCCTTACAACGTTATCGCAAATCCTGATAAAGAGCCCAAAGCCATTTTCATATCGGCACACGCAAGTGCCCCTTTGACTGCAGATTATGACTACACCCTTAACGGAAAAGAGTCTGAGCTGCAAGCTGCTTTAACAGCCTTAAGCAAGTTAACAAAAGGAAAAGTCCACGTGGGTGTTGGTGCAGATTCAGTATCGCCCATTGCAAACCTGAACGATATTACAGTTCATAAAGTTTCCGGTCCACACCCCTCTGGAAATGTGGGAACCTTGATAAACAAAATTGACCCCATCAACAAAGGAGAAACGGTCTGGACAGTGACGCCTCACGATTTGCTGATTATTGGCGAACTACTTCTCACCGGAAAATTCAATGCTGAGCGCATTGTAGCTTTATCCGGCTCATCTTTGGAAAACCCAAAATACTACCGAACCAAAATAGGTGCTGAAGTCTCTACAATGGTATATGACTCGGGACTTAAAGAAGATAATGTAAGAATTATAAGCGGAGGAGTACTCACCGGCAAAAAAGTAGCTGCAGATGGTCATTTAAGCTATTATGCAAATACCATCAGTGTTATTCCTGAAGGTGATGATTATGAATTTTTTGGATGGAACAAACCGATATTTAATAAAATATCCATCACAAGAGCTTTGACGTTTTCCTGGTTGACACCAAAAAAGAAATATGTATTAGATACCAATACCAACGGTGAACACAGGGCCTTTGTCCAAACCGGAATATATGAGCAGGTGTTTCCTTTAGATATTTACCCTTTACAAATTCTGAAAGCGTGTATGGTTGAAGACCTTGATGCCATGGAAGAATTGGGAATGTTTGAAGTCGCTCCTGAAGATTTTGCATTAACTGAGTTTGTATGCATTTCAAAACAACCCCATCAAGAGATTATCAGAAAAGGATTAGATCTTATGTACAAAGAAATAGGATAAGCTATGAGTTTGAAAAATAAATTACACAAATTAAAAATGAAGTACAAAGGCACCAAAATGGCGCCTGCGTTCAATGCTTTGCACACGTTTTTGTACTTGCCAAATGAAACAACTCATTCCGGCACACATATAAGAGCAGCAGATGACTTAAAGCGCACAATGAACACTGTGATCATAGCATTAATCCCCTGTTTGATCTTTGGGATTTTTAATGCCGGTTATCAGCATTATTCTGCCCTTAATGGCTATCCACAGGATTTTTCTTTGTTTGAGCATTTCATAAACTGGGAAAACTTTGTTTTGGGAGCTTGGACAGTATTACCCCTGGTCATTGTATCTTATGGGGTGGGCCTTGCGATAGAATTTGTATTTGCAGTCATAAAAGGACACGAAGTTGAAGAAGGATATCTTGTAACGGGTATGCTGGTTCCTTTGATTGTTCCTATTGACACTCCTTTATGGATGCTCGCTGTTGCTGTTATCTTTGGTGTAGTTATTGGAAAAGAAGTCTTTGGAGGTACTGGTATGAATATCTTAAACCCGGCCCTGACCATACGCGCTTTCTTGTTCTTTGCTTACCCCACCTGGATGAGTGGTGACAAAGTATGGGTACATGGTGCCGTTGAACGTGAAGGACAAATTGCAGCGGGAGCAAATATCGATGCCATTTCCGGGGAAACCATCTTGGGAAGTCTCGCTCAAAACAACCCTCCTGATTATTCTGTGATGGAAATGTTTTATGGATTTATTCCCGGCTCTGTGGGTGAAACATCTACTTTGCTGATAATCCTCGGTGGATTGTTCCTTTTATATACTAAAGTTGCCAGCTGGCGTATTATATTGAGTTCTATTGTGGGAGCCTTGGTAATGGGTCTGATCTTCAACCTTATTGTTGGTGCCGGTATCATTACTGAAAGCAGTAGTTTTTATGGCCTAATGAGTCTTGATTTCTGGAAACACCTCATCATTGGCGGACTTGCATTTGGTATAATCTATATGGCAACCGATCCCGTTACAGGCTCGCAGACCAATAAGGGAAAATGGATTTACGGCTTTTTTATAGGTCTTATTTCAGTACTCATCAGGGTATTTAACCCTGCATACCCCGAAGGCGTGATGCTTGCAATATTATTAATGAATGTGTTTGCCCCCACCATTGACCACTATGTGCTGAGAGGAAACATTAAGAGAAGAATGAAACGTTTAAAAGTTAAAACCGCATAGCTATGGCTAAGAAAACAGACAGTAATTCATATACCTTCATTTTTGCCATTTTAATGGTAATCGTTGTGGGATCCTTGTTAGCTTTTGTGGCCTCTTCATTAAAACCTACCATTGTTGAAAACCAACGTTATGAAAAACAGCAAAACATCCTTTATGCAATGGATGTCCACAATAACGAGGGTGATAACGATGTGAGTTTTATTTCCACTGAAAATGTAGGAGATCAATTTAATCAATACATCAAAAGACAATTGGTTATTCAAGGCGGTGAAGTAACAGAAAATGATGAAGCGTATCTTATTGACCTTGCAAGAGAAGAGGCTCTTTCAAAAAAAGCAGGTTATGAAAAACGTCTTCCCTTGTTTATAGGTGAAAAAGATGGCAAGACCTATTATATTGTTCCAATGCGTGGCAAAGGTCTCTGGGACGCCATCTGGGGCTTTATGTCACTCAATGATGAGTTTGTTGTACAAGGTGTTTATTTTGACCACAAAGCTGAAACTCCCGGTCTGGGAGCCAACATCAAAGAACGTTTCTTTATGGACGACTTTGAAGGTGAGCATGTTCTTGACGAAAGCGGAAACTTTCAGGGCATCAATGTTGCTAAAGGTAACAATGACCCATTAAACGAAAGAAAAACAGACCATCAGGTAGACGCAATTGCAGGTTCAACAATTACCGGCAATGGAGTTACTTCAATGATATCAACTTATTTGAGGACATATCTACCTCATTTAAAAAATTTAACCCAATAGAGTTATGGCATTACTATCTAAAAAAGACAAAGCGTTAATACTTGATCCGTTAACTGACAACAACCCTATTACAATTCAGGTTTTAGGTATCTGTTCTGCCCTGGCAATTACAGCCCAGCTTAAAGCATCTGTTGTTATGGCGATCTCTGTGTTGTTTGTAATGGGTGCAGGGAACGTAGTGATTTCGCTAATGCGAAATATCATACCTTCAAAAATTAGGATTATTGTACAACTGGTTGTAGTTGCTACTTTGGTAATTATTGTTGACCAGGTTTTAAAAGCATTTGCTTATGAACTAAGTAAAGAACTTTCGGTTTTCATCGGATTGATCATTACAAACTGTATCATTATGGGACGTTTTGAAGCCTTTGCTTTGGGCAACGGTGTTTATCGCTCTTTCCTTGACGGAATTGGAAATGCATTGGGTTACAGTGTTATTTTGATTATTGTGGGATTCTTCCGGGAATTATTGGGATCAGGAACTCTTTTAGGAATTCAGGTACTGGGTGACCCCATTGCCAAAACAGGATTGTACTCCATTGGCTATGAAAACAACGGTTTTATGTTACTGTCACCAATGGCACTTATCGTTGTGGGTATCATCATCTGGGTACAGCGCAGCAGAAACCCTAAATTAATTGAAGAAAACTAGTAGTTAACCTGCTTTAACTAACAACAAAAAAATATTATGGAACATATAGAGCTATTTTTCAAATCCATTTTTATTGACAACATGGTTTTTGCCACATTCCTGGGAATGTGCTCATACCTTGCGGTTTCTAAAAAAGTCACAACAGCTGTTGGTCTGGGTTCTGCTGTTATCTTTGTACTTGGTGTAACAGTGCCCATAAACTGGCTACTGGATCAATATATTTTACGGGACGGTGCATTGGAATGGTTAGGGCCTGAGTATGCCTCTTACGACTTGAGCTTCCTCTCCTTTATCCTCTTTATTGCAACCATTGCAACGATGGTGCAATTAGTTGAAATCGTGGTTGAGAAGTTTCTGCCGGCGTTGTATAACTCTCTGGGTATTTTCTTACCGCTTATCGCTGTAAACTGTGCTATTCTGGGAGGTTCATTATTCATGCAATCGAGACAAATAGCCAGTATCGATTTAGCACTTAATTACGGAGTGAGTTCAGGTATCGGGTTCTTTCTTGCAATTTTAACCATTGCCGCTATACGCGAAAAAATACGTTATTCAAATGTTCCACCTCCATTAAGGGGTCTTGGTATTACGTTTATCATAACAGGCCTAATGGCTATAGGGTTTATGAGTTTTGGAGGGATGTTAACAGGTGGCGATGAAGATGTTCCTTCTGCTACGACTTCAGATCAAAACGTACACGTCGAAACAAACGATTTGGGAGAGCCCATCGTTTTAGAAAATAATAAAGAAACAAATTAGTGATATGATATTAGCAGCAAGTACCTTAGGTGTCGTCATAGCAACAGTTGTTGCCTTTTTGGTATTGATCCTTGCCTTGGTGGGAGTCCTTATTTTTGTCAAAGAAAAATTATCTCCTTCCGGACCTGTTAAAATTACCATCAACGGTGAAAAAGTAATGGAAGTTGAATCCGGCAGCAATCTTTTGAATACTTTAAGCAGCGAAAAGATATTCCTACCCTCTGCCTGTGGTGGCGGTGGAACCTGTATTCAATGTGAATGCCACGTCCTTGAAGGCG
>JBBDVI010000154.1:0-15982 GCA_040903465.1 Flavobacteriaceae bacterium | reverse complement strand
TATTTCTTCTTCCCTTTGGTCATAAACCCTTATACCGGTAAGGTCGTGTTTTTTTGAAGCTATCTTCAGCGCATTTTCATAGTTTTCGTCCGTGATAAAATCTGAAATCACAAAAGCAATGGCTTTCTTTTTCATCACATTGGCCAAAAATTGTAATGCCTGCTCAATGTTTGTTTTCCGGCTTTTGGGTGTAAACTCAATCAACTCACGAATGATTCTCAACACGTGAGTCTTTCCTTTTTTAGGAGGTATGTATAGCTCAATTTGATCTGAGAAAAGTGCCAAACCTATTTTATCATTGTTCTGCAGTGCAGAAAAAGCAAGTGTTGCAGCGATTTCTGTGACAATTTCATTCTTGAATTGTGGTGTGGAACCAAAAAATTCAGAGCCGCTAATGTCTACCAGAAGCATCAGGGTGAGCTCTCTTTCTTCTTCAAAAACCTTGACAAAGGGTTCGTTATAACGTGCTGTAACGTTCCAGTCTATGTTTCTTACATCATCACCAAATTGATACTGTCTTACTTCACTAAAGGTCATTCCCCTTCCCTTAAAAGTACTGTGATATTCCCCACCAAAAAGGTTGTTGCTCAACCTTCGGGTCTTGATCTCGATTTTCCGTACTTTCTTAAGAAGCTCTTTTGTATCCATTGTTATTTTTCAATCTATGAAAAAATCTGATGTCAATGACTCATTAACACAACATCCGTAATCTGGAAACATTTCAAAAGTTCAGATGCAAGATGTAATCATCATTCAACAACCTTTATGGTACTTCAATCTGGTTTACGATTTTATTGATCAGGTCTTCAGAAGTTATGTTTTCGGCTTCAGCCTCATAGGTGATTCCTATTCTGTGACGCAAGACATCGTGAACAACGGCCCGCACATCTTCAGGAATCACATAACCCCTGCGCTTGATAAAGGCATAACATTTTGCGGCAATGGCCAGGTTGATGCTCCCACGAGGGGATGCTCCATGCTGAATCAAGGGCTTGATTTCTGCCAGATTGTATTTCTCAGGAGTTCTGGTTGCAAAAATGATATCGAGAATGTATCTTTCAATTTTCTCATCCATATAGACTTCCCTTGCAGCATCCTGAGCTCTTTTAATTTGTTCAAGGGTCACTACAGGATTTACTTTACTGAATTCTTCTTTCAGGTTTTGTCTTATGATGAGTTGTTCGTCAGCCATTAAAGGGTATTTGATTACTGTTTTAAGCATAAAACGGTCCATCTGGGCTTCAGGCAAAGGGTAAGTTCCTTCTTGTTCAATGGGGTTCTGGGTTGCCATTACCAAAAAAGGCTTGTCAAGTATATATGTTTCATCACCTATGGTCACCTGCTTTTCCTGCATAGCTTCCAATAAAGCCGATTGTACTTTTGCGGGAGCACGGTTGATTTCATCTGCCAGGACAAAATTTGCGAAAATGGGTCCCTTTTTAATACTGAAATCATTGAGTTTTGCATTGTAAATAAGTGTTCCTACAACATCTGCGGGGAGCAAATCTGGTGTGAATTGAATTCGGCTAAAACTACCGTGAACAGCTTGGGAGAGTGTATTGATTACCAGCGTTTTTGCCAATCCAGGTACTCCTTCGAGAAGGATATGACCCCTTCCCAAAAGTCCAATCAACAAACGTTCAACCATATGCTTTTGGCCGACAATAACTTTATTCATTTCTAAAGTCAGGATGTCAACAAAAGCACTTTCTTTTTCAATCTTTTCATTTAAAGCTCCAATGTCAATACTTGTGCTAATATCTTCCATTTCAATATTTTTTGGCGAGGTTTTTTAACGTTGCAAATTGAAAAAATATACTCATTTATGCTGTTAACAATTGGTTAAAAATATCAGCCGGCGCAAATTAGCACCGGCTGAATAAAAAAATCATTAATCAATTACCTCTAATTAAAGAAGGTTAATCTCGCCTAAAGCAGTTGTTTCTCCATTAACCACCACTACATCTTCAAGGACAAGTATGCTAAATCCTGAGGTAACTTCAGGCTCAATGGTGACTGTATAAGTCCCGTCAGGAACTCCGTAAAGCACAAATTGACCATCAGTAGCAGTATATGCAGAAATAGAATCTGTTCCATTGGCTGCAGTAACAAGGGTTTGGAAACCTACAGGCAGAACCTGTCCTGAAATCGAACCGCTTTCAGCAACAGTACTTGCTCTTATCACAGGCTTTAAAAGATAATCGCCATTTCCTTGAACAACAATGGATTCTTCAACATCAAAGTCCAAGATAAATTCATAAAGAATTCCGGGTTCGAGTGTTTGATTGATATTCAATTTCAATCCTGACTGTTGTGCACTTGGTGTTGCTAAGTCAAAAGTTTCCCCATCAACAACAACGGTGTTGTTCTCACCCAAGACTAAACGCATCTGGGTAACATTTCCTGAAGGAACTTCTTCATCTGCAAGAAGCACAGAGAGACCTCCTGTTAATTCCAGCAAGTCGTAGACACCTGTATTAATATTTCCAAGAGAAACTTCACTATCCCCATCACTATATTTAACTACTACGTCCTGAACATCAACGTAAACAGCATCATAATCACCCGGGGCATCAGTCAAATGAACCATGATTTTTGACGTTTGGTTCTCGTTATTATCGTCGTCACTACATGCTGTAAAAGCAAGTAACAAAACCGCAAGAAAGCTTAATTTCAATAGATTTTTCATAATTAGATTGTTTTTTAAATTATTTATTAGACACAATATTAATGTAGGAACTAATAATAAGATTTTATTTTAACTTCTATTAACGTTGTGCTTAACGTTACATTAACTTCTATAGAACAAATAAAAGTAGTAATTTTAAACAATTTGAAATTTATGGAAACAAAAACAGCACTTATTACAGGAGCTACCTCGGGTATTGGATTAGCAACAGCAAAAATTTTTGCTCACTATAAAATTAAACTAATCCTCTGCGGAAGAAGAAAAGACCGTTTGAACAAAATTAAAACAGAACTGGAAACGTTTACAGAAGTTCATTGGTTAAACTTTGATGTGAGGAATAAGGAAACAACTTTTAAAGAGATTGCCTCATTGCCTGAACAATTCAGCAATATTGACATCCTGATAAACAATGCCGGAAACGCCCATGGTCTCGACACCATCCAAGAGGGAAATACTGACGACTGGGATGCCATGATCGATATCAATATAAAAGGTTTACTGTATGTCACCAAAGCTGTTCTGCCAAAAATGCTGTCTAAAAACAGCGGGCACATTATCCACATCGGCTCTACTGCCGGTAAAGAAGTCTACCCAAAAGGAAATGTGTATTGTGCCAGCAAGCATGCTGTTGATGCTCTCAATCAGGCCATGCGCATTGACCTCAACGGTACAGGAATAAAAGTAAGCGCCATCCATCCGGGGCTCGTAAAAACAGAGTTCAGCGAAGTGCGCTTCAAAGGTGATAAAGAACGCGCTGAAAAAGTTTATCAGGGCTATCAACCGCTCTTGCCCGAAGACATTGCAGAAATCATCTGGTTTACCGTCACAAGACCCGCTCATGTCAATGTTGCAGATTTGGTGGTGATGAGTATTGATCAGGCCAGCAGCACTATTGTCAACAAAAAACAGGAAATTTAATAACAAGATTTCCGCCTACGCGGAAATAGTATAATGATTAACAAAAGACTTCTTATCAAAAACCTGCTGGCTCATAATGATGAGTGCAGTTTCTATGATAAAAAACTGCGTTTTGATTTCAGCAACAAAGAGGGCAAGGCTAAATTTTTAAAACATATTTGCGCCCTAAGCAATTCAAACCCCAAAAACAACTCATACATCGTTGTGGGTGTGGATGACAGTACAAACGAAATTCTGGGTGTCGACTTTTTTGACGACAGCAAAATTCAAAACCTAGCCAATGCTTACCTTGAAAATGCTCCATTAATCTCTTATGAAAACATTCCATTTCCTCACTTGGTCGAAGGTAAGGTTGTGGGACTGGTCACCATCAGACCCAATGGAAAAATAACTTCATTAAGGAAAAACATCTGGAAATACTGGGGCGGCAGTGTCTTTTTCAGAGATGGCAGCATCTCAATGCCCAAGGTTTTTGATATCGAAATCAAAGATGTCAACTCTACTATCGTTGCTGAAATTGAAAACCATGCCAAAAACAACATCAAACTCACCCTGGACGGTGTTATGGATTTTATTGTCAACCGGCATAAAGATCTGGATGGGCACTACAAAGTTTTCAAAGAGATTTTTGTGGTTTGTTGGTCAGGTATCCCGAAAAAGGCAAAAGGAAATACTTATTACTCGCGGGTTGATATTGAGTTGATCAATGAGCAGGTGCGTTTGTTTTATTCGGCTTTGGATGAAATCACCATTGACTTTACTGAAGATTATTTTAAAATTGTGGAATTTGTAAAGTTGGGGCTGCATACAGAAACCAAATATTATCCTCTTGAAGAACTTACTATTCTTTTTAACGAAAATGGCTCCTACTCTATTGACAGTAACCTTGTTTTTGAACCCCCTCAATTTAACAAAAAAACATTGTACCACATCTACAACAGCAATAATGCTCTTTTGGACAAGCTGAAAAAAAACATTACCTTAAATAAAAGGGAGGAAAAAGATTTGACCAACCTTCCCGCAACTTATTTGCTATGTTATCTTAATAATTTTGAGGATGCGAAAGAAAAGCTGGACGAAGCAAAACCCTACATTAAAAGTTATAACGAAAAAATTTACGCCTCCTATAAAGAAGTGATGCGCATTTTAAGAAAAGTAAATTACAATTAAATGAGAACCCTGGTTATTGGTGATATACACGGCGGCCATAAAGCGCTGAAACAAGTTTTAGATAAGGTAGAACTCAGAAAAGATGATGTTCTGGTCTTTTTGGGAGACTATGTTGACGGATGGAGTGAAAGTGCAAAAACCGTTTCTTCTTTGATTTCTCTTTCCTCTGATTATGAATGTGTCTTCCTAAGGGGTAATCACGATGATTTGTGCCATAAATGGCTTGCCAAAAAAGAAATGCCCGAGTTGTGGCTTCAACATGGCGGCCTCTTAACGATTGAAGGCTATAGAAAATTAGATACCGCTGAGAGGGAAAACCACCTCAACTTTTATGAAAACATGAAAGATTATCATATTGATGACTCCAACCGTCTCTTTGTGCACGCTGGATTTCAGAACTTGCATGACCCGAAAATGGAATACCACCAAACCGCTTTTTACTGGGATAGGACTCTTTGGGAAATGGCTTTGGCTCTTGACAACCGCCTTAGTGAAGATGATGATAAATATCCGGCACGGCTGAAACTTTTTAAGGAAATCTACATAGGCCACACACCCGTTGTACGCATTGGAGAAACAAAACCTTATCAAGCCGCAAATGTCTGGAATGTCGATACCGGAGCTGCTTTTAAAGGCCCATTGTCTGTGATTGATGCAGACAGTAAAAAAGTTTGGCAGAGCGACCCTGTCTGGACACTTTATCCTGACGAAAACGGTAGAAATTAATATCTTTGAAAATGAAAAATTCAGTAGCTATGAAAAATATTCTTCCACTATTGTGTCTGTTAGTATTCAAAATTTCATCAGCACAGGAGTATCCCAATAACGAAATAAAATTCAACATTGCCAATGTTATTGCTATCGCATCTGTAGAGATTGGCTATGAGCATTTATTTGACTACAATCAATCCATAGATTTTGAAATCCTGATCAATGATCGCATTAATTTTCATAGCGAACAAGGGTCGAGACAATTCAACACAAATAGTGCAAAACTGGGGTACAACTACTATTTTGGAACCCAAAACCCCGGCTCCGGTTTGTATTTAAATCCGTTTGTAAAATACCGTTTTGGTGATTTCGAAGAAGAAATCAATTCAGTAAATCTTAGAACAGACATGAATACATTTATTGTTGGGCTAGGCGGGGGTTATAAATGGAATTTTAGCAATTCATTTGTCATTGCCTTATATGGAAGTGTGGGCCGCAATTTTAGTGATGAGGTAAAAGAACGCTTCTCAGCAATTGAGTTCCACGGCGGGCTTGGAATTGGATACCGATTTTAAAAACTTATTCCGGTTGTAATAAAACTTCCACTTGTTGTGGGATCACGTGGCATTCATCTGAAGTCACTGTAATTGTTTCAGATATATAAGTAACATATCCTTCAGCTGAAACTGTGAGGATATAATTCCCTTCCCGTTCCCAGGCACCGGCAAACTCAGGTACAATAACGTCTATATTTATAAGGGTTTCAGAATAATTACCATCTTTAGCAAGAACTGTCGTACCTAAACCCAAATAATTGTTTGTTGTAGCATCTTTAACAGTAACGTTCAATCCTGCTTTGGCTTCCTGAGTACAGGCAATGCCATCGTCATCCTTATTACAAGCGAAAGCACTTAGGGCAAAAAGTATGTATATCATCTTTTTCATCCATTCAAAAATAGTTGATTTTTCAACACAAAAAAGTAAAACCCCCTAAAATGAGGAGGTTTTAATATATCTAATTAATCATAATTATTATAAGTCAAACTTAATCCCTTGTGCCAAAGGCAATTCAGTAGTATAATTAATAGTATTGGTCTGTCTTCTCATATAGATTTTCCAGGCGTCACTTCCGCTCTCACGACCGCCGCCGGTATCTTTTTCACCACCAAAAGCACCACCAATTTCAGCTCCTGAGGTGCCAATGTTCACATTGGCAATCCCACAATCGCTTCCTGCGTGGGATAGGAAAGCTTCGGCTTCACGTAAATTATTTGTCATAATCGCTGAAGACAATCCCTGATTCACGCCGTTTTGAAGTTCAAGTGCATTATGTACATCGCCGCTGTATTTTAGAAGGTACAACACAGGTGCAAAAGTTTCGTGTTGCACGATTTCATAGTGGTTTTCCGCTTCAGCGATGGCCGGTTTTACATAGCAGCCACTTTCATAGCCTTCACCGCTTAAAACGCCGCCTTCAACAATCACTTTTCCACCTTCTTTAACCACGCGGTCCAATGCTTCCTGATACATTTTAACAGCATCTTTGTCAATAAGTGGCCCCACATGGTTGTTTTGATCCAATGGATTCCCAATGCGCAATTGCTTATAAGCAGCAACCACGGCATCTTTTACTTTATCATAAATCGATTCGTGAATAATGAGTCTTCGGGTTGAAGTACAACGCTGTCCTGCAGTTCCCACAGCACCAAATACAGCACCGATAACGGTCATCTTAATCTCTGCGTCCGGTGTCACGATAATGGCGTTGTTTCCCCCCAACTCAAGCAAGGTTTTCCCTAAGCGTTCAGCTACCGTTTTCCCGACTATTTTTCCCATTCGTGTGGAACCAGTGGCTGAAACTAAAGGCACGCGTCTGTCTGTAGTCATCATTTCGCCTACGCGGTAATCACCATTAATCAAACAGGAAATACCTTCAGGTAAATTGTTGTTTTTAAATACACGTGCTGCAATATGCTGGCAAGCTACTCCACAAAGTGGTGTTTTTTCACTGGGTTTCCATACACAAACATCACCGCAAATCCAGGCTAAAGCTGTGTTCCACGCCCAAACCGCAACCGGAAAATTAAAAGCTGAAATAATCCCAACCACACCAAGCGGATGGTATTGCTCATACATTCTGTGTCCCGGGCGCTCACTGTGCATGGTTAAACCGTGAAGCTGTCGCGAAAGACCCACTGCAAAATCACAGATATCAATCATTTCCTGAACTTCGCCCAGACCTTCTTGATAAGACTTACCCATTTCATAAGAAACCAGTTTGCCAAGTGGCTCTTTCAAACGGCGCAATTCGTCACCAAATTGACGTACAACTTCGCCTCTCAATGGAGCGGGAGTTACACGCCAGCTTTTGAATGCCTCTATTGCTGAGGTCATTACTTTTTCATAGTCTCCTTTGGTAGTGGTTTTTACTTTTCCGATAAGTTCTCCATCTGCAGGAGAGTATGAAGCAATTTCTTCACCTGATGAAAACCATTCAGACCCTGTTGAGGTTCCTAAATTTGTTTGTTTTATACCTAATTGATCTAACGCATCCTGAATGCCAAATGCAGTAGCTGTTGTTGCCATAATTGTAGTTTCTGAAAAATTAAAAAATGTTTTTGCGAAGGTATGAATTTCAACCCCCACTGAAAAGAAAACTTATTTGTATTAAACTAGCTCCCGCTATCGGTAAACCTCGGGTCGGTTTCCATGACTGTGCCACAATTTGAGCAAGTGCGTAACTCTTCAGAATTGTAAAATTTCTTAAAATGTGGCAGGAAATCTTTTTCGATATCGTGAAGTTCAAAATAAGTTTCGTGAATTTTGTGATTGCAGTTATCACAGAACCAAAGCAGGCCATCTGTAAAGCCTTTTCCGGCACGTTTGCACTCAATAACCAATCCTATGGAGCCGGCGCTTCTGGATGGAGAATGGGGTACTTTAGCCGGATGCAAATACATATCCCCGGCATTGAGTTTCATCTCCTTGCGTTCACCGTCTTCCTGTATAATCACATTAATGGAGCCTTCCAACTGGTAAAAAAGCTCTTCGGTTTCATTGTAGTGATAGTCTTTTCGGGCATTGGGTCCGGCGACAATCATTACTATATAATCTCCGGCATCTTTGTATAGGTTCTTGTTACCAACGGGAGGTTTGAGAAGGTCTCTGTTGTCCTCGATCCACTTATTTAGATTAAAAGGTTTTTGAATAGCCATTTCCTGTATGTTTTAGAATTACATAAAAATACAGGAAATGTAGCTATTCAAAAAATAATTGGGGATATATTTGACGCGCTTTTATTTCAAATAAAATAGTTGCGTAAAAAAGTAACGCCCTTGTGCATTTTGAAACACACCAAAACCGCTGTGGGTAAAATCACCTTCAATAATTTCTCTGTGTGAAGGGCTGTTTAACCAGCTATTCACAACTGATTCTGCATCATCATAACCATATGCAACATTTTCACCCACTCTCTCAGCACCTCTGTCCTTGAGCGCTTGTGAGCGAATGTGGAAGTTGTCGTGGTTAATTTGACTCAACGCAATCATGTAATCTGTATGGTCAACAGCATAAGCAGAAGCATGTGCCTGATCCATAATTAAAGGAGTTAAACCAATAGATAAACGATGATCGTTGACTAAATTTAAAATGCCTTGAGACATTTGAACGTCGTTTTTGGCAACAATGCTTAAATCAATTTCTTGATTTACAACATCGCTTTCATTAATTTCATCTTTAGAACAAGATGCAAAAACAACAAGCATAGTTAGGACTAAGAGTCCGCGTAATTTTGTTTTCATAGTAAGTAGGTTAAGTTTGGGAACTTAATTTTTGTATCAACTTTGGGAATTAATACAATTCAAATGTAAGTAAAAAAACAATACAAAATACATTTGAACCTATTTTTTATGCATTTCATCGGATTTTGTAGTATTTTAAACTACTTTTTTCTTACATTTCCTACGACAAGATGATTTCAAAATGTCAGTATTTATGCGTACTTTTTAAGTTTTAAAATCACTTCCAACAATTATGAAAAAAATTATACTTTTTTTTAGTCTTATCTTCATTTTCAGTGCTTGTGAATATACAATCAAGCAAAAAAACAATAGTAATACGTCAGTAACTGAAGAAAAAAACACAGAAAACAACTTCGGGATTATCCTTCACGGAGGCGCCGGTACTATTTTAAAGGAAAACATGAGTGACTCCCTTGAAGCAGCTTACAATGAAGTTTTGGAAAAAGCAATTAAAACTGGCCATAAGATATTAGAAAATGGAGGCACTAGCCTGGAAGCCATTGCTGAAACAATAAAAATAATGGAAGACTCTCCTTTGTTCAACGCCGGTAAAGGAGCAGTTTTCACACATGATGAAACCAATGAACTCGACGCATCGGTAATGGTAGGGAACACCCAGGATGCAGGAGCAATAAGTGGCGTCACACGTGTTAAAAATCCCATTGACCTCGCTATAAAAGTAATGACCGACTCTCCTCATGTAATGTTGAGCGGTGCAGGTGCAGAACAATTTGCCGCAGAGCAAGGAATCGAATTGGTTGATCCTTCTTATTTTTATACAGAAAACCGTTTCAGATCCTTAAAGCGCATTAAGGATTCTGAAAAAACTCAACTTGACCACGATGATAAGACTGCATTTACAGACCCGTTTATTAAAGATTCTAAATTTGGAACCGTAGGAGCCGCTGCACTGGATAAACACGGAAACCTCGCTGCCGGAACCTCAACAGGCGGAATGACCAACAAAAAGTAGAACCGCATAGGCGATGCGCTTATCATTGGTTCGGGAACTTATGCAAACAACGCTACTTGTGCTGTTTCTTCAACGGGCTGGGGCGAGTTTTTTATCAGAGCAGTGGTCGCTCATGATATTTCAGCTTTGATGGAATACAAAGGCCTAAGCCTGAAAGAAGCCGCTGAAGAAGTCATACAGAAAAAAGTACCTGAATTGGGTGGTGATGGCGGTATTATCGCGATTGATAAAGACGGCAATATGGTTGCAGAATTCAATACAGCCGGTATGTACAGGGCTAGAATGAATGCCAAAGGTGAAATGACGATTGGTATTTATAAAAATTAATAAAACGCAATAAGAAGTATTTTAACCATAACAATTTAACAACCCTCTCAGGGTTTGGAACCCTGAGAGGGTTTGTTATATCCTGAACCTAAAGGATTACAAAGAATGATAATCACTTCCAGTTTTTAAAAGGGTTAAAACTCAATTGCGAATTGTAATATTTTAAATCGCCTGTCACTTCTTTTCCCAGCCAGGAAGGTTTCTCAAACACTTCATCTTCAGATTTTAATTCTACTTCGGCGACAATCAGTCCTTCATTTTCACCTGAAAATTCATCAACTTCAAAAATATGCTTTCCTGCCTTTACTTCATATCTGGTTTTGGCAATGATTCCGGGTTCACATAATTTCAATAGTGCTTCAGCGTCAGTAGCTGAAATTTCTTTTTCCCATTCCGTTCTGATGGTTCCCGCTTTATTGGAAATTCCTTTGACAGTCAGAAAGCCTTGATTTCCTTTGATGCGCACGCGCACCGTCCTTTCGGGGTGGGTGTTGAGAAAACCTTGCACAATGCGGGTTTGCCTGAATGCTTCCTGCTTAAATCTTTCAGAAGTGACTAAAAATTTACGTTCTATCTCAAGCATCTTTTGCAATGTCTTTGATGGTTTGATTTTCAATACGATTATCTAAGAAACCCTGATTAGCAAGAACAATCATTGTTTTAGCAATAGTTTCAGGAGAGATGGAGCGGTATTTTTTAGGGATAACAGGATTCAAAACTTTGAAAAGGAATTTGGCTATTGATTCACCCAGCCGTTTTTCATCCCTGTTTCCGTTGATTAATCCGGGTTGTAAAATGTATGTATTTTGAATGTTTTGCTTAAGGACATCACGTTCCATTTCGCCTTTGGTTTTGTTGTAAAAAACCTTGCTGTCAGGATTGGCTCCCATTGCTGAAATGACTATATAAGTGTTGATGCTGTTTCCCTTACAAATTTTCGCTGTAGCGAAAGGAATGCCGTAATCAATTTTCCTGTAAGTCTCATCGTCAGGGGTTTTAGCTTTTGTAGTACCAATACAACAAAAAACTTCATCAGCTTGAAAGTTCTCTTTGTGTTTTTCGAGTTCAAATAAATCAATAAGATGTTCTTCAAGTTTGGGATTTGAGAGGCCCACACTGCTGCGGGAGAACAATTTGATTTTTTCATAACGGTCATCTTTTAACAAAAAGTCGAGCAAATGACCTCCGGTTAATCCTGTGGCTCCTAAAATGATTGCGGTTTTCTTCATAGACCTAAAATTACAGTATTTTTGTGTCATGCAGGACGAAATTCCCATCAGAAAAATTATCCACGTTGATATGGATGCCTTTTTTGCTTCGGTAGAGCAATTGGACAATCCTAACCTGCGCGGCAAAGCCATTGCTGTGGGTGGGAGTTCTGACCGTGGTGTGGTGGCGGCCGCAAGTTATGAAGCCCGCAAATTTGGTGTGCGCAGTGCGATGTCTAGTGTCCTTGCAAAAAAGTTGTGTCCTGAGCTGATTTTTGTGCGGTCCAATTTTGAGCGCTACAAAGAGGTTTCTCAAAAAATCCGAAAAATTTTTCTGGAGTATACTGATTTAGTAGAACCTCTTTCCTTAGATGAGGCTTACCTAGATGTCACCGAAAACAAAAAAGGCAACCCCAGTGCCACGCTTATCGCGAAAGAAATCCGGCAAAGGATTTTTGAACAAACCGGTTTGACGGCTTCTGCCGGAATATCCATCAATAAGTTTATCGCCAAGGTAGCCAGCGACATCAATAAACCAAACGGCCAGAAAACCATAGCGCCTGAAGAAGTTTTGGATTTTCTTGAAAATCTGGACATCCGGAAATTTTATGGTGTGGGGAAAGTCACTCAGGAAAAAATGTACAATCTGGGTATTTTCACCGGAAAGGATTTAAAAACCAAATCACTTGAATACCTCACAGAAACTTTTGGTAAATGTGGTGAGTACTACTTTTATGTAGTGCGAGGCATTCACAAAAGCGAAGTGAAGCCCAACCGCATCAGGAAATCACTAGGTGCAGAGCGCACTTTTTCAGAAAACATTTCATCAGAAATATTTATGCTGGAGCGTTTGCATGACATTGCTGATGAAATTGAACGACGGCTCAAAAAATCAAAAGTGGCCGGAAAAACCATCACATTAAAAATAAAATTCAGTGATTTCACCTTGCAAACACGTAGCAAAACCTTGCCTTATTTTATTTCTGATAAAGCCTTGATACTTGAAACGGTGAAAGAATTGCTTTTTCAGGAAAAAGTTTCAAATTCGGTGCGTTTGCTGGGGATTTCACTTTCCAACCTAAACACTGAAACAAAAGAAAAACCGCCTGAAAAAGCGGTTTCTGTGCAGCTGGAATTTGAATTTTAATTAAACCTGGGAAACACGCAAGGTGTTCACCATTCCTTTATCTTTAATGGGCATTGCCGCCAAGTTTATGAGATAATCTCCTTTTTCCACAAATCCTTTTTCAAGTGCCATTTTATTCACGTCATCAACAGTGGTGTCAGTACTTACAAATTTATCATAATGAAAAGCACGAACGCCCCAAAGCAAACTCATTCTGGTAAGGATGTTTTTGTTTGAGGTAAAAACAAGTATATGTGCATTAGGCCTCCAGGCAGAAATCTGAAAGGCGGTATACCCACTATTGGTCAAAGTACAAATAGCTTTTGCTTCAATCTCGTTTGCCATAAGTGCTGCGTGATAACAAACAGATTTTGTGATGTATCTTATGGTTTTTATTTGTGGCGGTTCCTGAGGCACATGAATCATTGATGAATTTTCTACGCTTTTTATAATTTTAGTCATCGTTTCAATCACCTGAACAGGGTAATTCCCGATAGAGGTTTCGCCTGAGAGCATCACGGCATCAGCGCCATCCATTACAGAGTTTGCCACATCATTTACCTCTGCCCTTGTGGGTGTCAACGAGGTGATCATTGTCTCCATCATCTGTGTGGCTATAATCACAGGTATGCGGGCCATTTTAGCAATTAAAACCAATTCCTTTTGGATAAGAGGCACCTCTTCAGCAGGAATCTCAACACCCAAATCACCGCGTGCTACCATCAATCCGTCACAATGAGCTATGATTTTTTTAATGTTTTTGACAGCTTCCGGCTTTTCTATTTTGGCAATTACCGGAATTTTATAATCTGAATGTTTTTTGATTAAATCATTCAGAACCTTTAAATCGTCTGCATCCCTTACAAAAGAGAGCGCTATCCAGTCTACTTCCTGTTTGATGGCAAAAATGGCATCTTCAATGTCTTTTTTAGTCATTGCCGGAAGGGATATTTTTGTATTTGGCAAGTTTACCCCCTTTTTGGAACGCAACGGCCCGCCTTGCAGGACACGGGCTTTTACCTCATCTTTTTTATTAGTATTAACCACTTCAAAGTGCAGCTTCCCATCATCCAGCAATATTCTTTCTCCAGCTTTAACGTCTTTGGGAAATTGGTCATAGTTCATATAAACCCTTTCTGCCGTACCCTCAAATTCTTCACCTGTGCAAAAATAAATTTCATCGCCCGGCTTGACAACAACTTCCTCTTTCATCATTCCCACCCTTAATTTTGGGCCTTGCAGGTCGCCTAAAATTGCCGGGGGCCTCCCGAGCTCTTCGCCAATTTCCCTGATGGTTGCAATGCGTTCAGTTACGTTTGTATAATTGGCATGTGAAAAGTTCACCCTAAAAACATCGACCCCGGCCAGGATCATTTTCCTGATGGTTTCCTTGCTTTGCGTAGCCGGTCCAAGAGTGGCTACAATTTTTGTTTTTTTTCTTTCCGGCATTAGTCAAAATTTAAGTTTGTTCTTGATTTTAATTTAGCATGGTCCACCGCATAGGCAGTTACCATAAATGGCAATTTTACCAGTTTCGGCAGAAGAAAACTTTCAAAACTTATTATTTCGTCAGATGTGACTTTAAGTAAGTAATCTGCTTTTCTATACTCAGGAATAAGGTAGTGTGTTTTTTCATTCACACTAGTTTGAAATAAACTCCCGGCACTGGTTGTTGTTTCGATAGCAGTTTTACAGATATTGTTTACCAAGTAATAAGTATCTTCTTTTTGCGGGTCAATAAATTCAAAAATGGGATAGGTGATGCTCCCTTCCTTGCTGAAAAAGTCCAAATCCCTTTCCCTTCTTTTTAATTTTATGCCTAAATTCTTGTTGATTAAAAATGCAAGCTTGTGTTCCTCTATGTTGCAATGCAAGGCATAAAGGAGAAATTCTTCCTCACAATCTGAATCCAAAGAATACCGCATAAACCATTTAAAGATTTGCAATGGTAAAGATAAAATTTCCTTTTGTGAAGTCCACTTTTAGTATGTGAAATCTTTGTAAATATATTTACCACTTAATTCACCTCAATATTATCCTTTTCAATTTTTCTTTGAAGTTTGTAGTAAGCCCTTTTTGCGGCACGTTCCTCAGCTTTTTTCTTTGAAGTAGCCCTTGCTTTGGAAGCCACGGTGTTTTCAATTTTAAGTTTTACGGCAAAATGCTTGACAGTATCGTTTCCTGTATCTTCATACACGTTGAATTCAAATCTCTTTTTGTGCTTTTGGCACCATTCAATCAAAAGACTCTTGTAGCTTGTTATCTTTCCTTCTAGTTTTTCGATGTCAACATAGGGTTTAATTACCCTTTTATGAATAAATTTTTCACAGTGTTTAAACCCTTTATCAAGGTATATGGCCCCAACAAGTGCTTCAAAAATATTTCCATGAATGTTGAGTCCAAAATTTTCAATGGGTATTGATGTTTTTACAAACCGGATCAAATCCAGGTCTCTCCCAAGTTCATTCAAATGCTCCCGACTCACAACTTTTGAACGCATTTTGGTTAGATATCCTTCATTGCCTGAAGGTACTTTTTTATATAAGTGTGCAGCAATCACAGCTCCCAGCATAGCATCACCAAGGAACTCCAAACGTTCATAATTCAATAAATCACCCTTTTCGTTTTTCAGATTGGTTGACCGGTGTGTAAAAGCAACCTCATAAATGGAAATGTCATTGGGTTTAAATCCCAAAATGGATTTTATGGAACGAAAAAAATTCCCGTCCTTATCAGCACGGGAATTAAATATGTTTCGAAATGAATTCATATAGGCTTATTACTCAATCTTTCTAAAGAGAACACAAGCATTGTGACCTCCAAAACCAAAGGTATTGCTCATCGCTATATTCACATTCCTTTCTTGTGCCTTGTTTAAAGTAAGGTTTAAGGATCCGTCAATATTTTCATCTACTGTTGTGTGATTTATCGTTGGCGGGACCAGGCTGTGTTGCATGGCCAGAATTGAAGCAATAGCTTCAATGGCTCCGGCAGCACCCAGCAAATGTCCTGTCATTGATTTTGTAGAATTTATATTGATGTTTTTAGCATGAGCTCCAA
>JBBDVI010000153.1:0-16011 GCA_040903465.1 Flavobacteriaceae bacterium | reverse complement strand
GCCATACCGGTACAAATAGTGGCGACATTAGGCTTTATGAACTGCATGGTGTCATAAATTCCCAGACCTGCGTAGACACTTCCTCCCGGCGAGTTAATGTATATCTGGATGTCTTTAGAGGCATCTGTGCTTTCCAAAAACAACAATTGTGCTTGAATAATGTTTGCAACCTGATCATTGATGGCGGTTCCCATAAAGATGATCCTGTCCATCATCAAGCGGGAAAACACATCCATCTGAGCGACATTCAACTGTCGTTCTTCAATGATATAAGGCGTCATACTACTTATTATATCGCCGTAATAAGTGCTGCTTACACCGTGGTGCTTGGTTGCATATTTTTCAAATTCTTTACCGTAATCCATATAATCTATTGTAATGTTATGAGTTAAAAAAGGCGTTAAATATATTTAGAACTCATCTTGACTTTTTCAAATTGGTTAAAAAATTGCTCTTTTGAACCTGCTTCTTGTCTTTTTCTCCTTCCGTAGCTCTGCTATGCAACTCAAAAAAGCCTTCAACCATGCTCAAAATAGCTAATTTTCACTTCAATCAAAAAAGTCAAATAAGTTCTTATTCAACGCCTAAATATAACTAATTTATCGTTGATTTATTGATAAGCTTCCTTCACAAATTTATCATAAGAAACCTCTTTGGTTTTCAATTTGGCATTTTCCTTGAAGAATTTAAGCATTTTTTGCTGGTTCAATTGCTCTGCAAGGCGTTTTGCCTCATCCTGATTTGAGAGGATTCGTGCGGCAATGTTATCCATTTCTTCTTCAGAAGGGTTCATCTGGCCATACTGCATCATTTGAGACGCTATCATCGCTTTGGTATAGTCTTTTAGTTCCTCAAAATTTGCCTGAAGCTTGTTGTCTGCCATCAGCTTTCCTTCGATTAACTGGTAACGAAGTCCTTTTTCAGAACGTTCATATTCAGCTTTTGCTTCTTCTTCGGTGAGTTCTTTTTCGCCGCTTTTTTGAATCCAGCGGGTCAGGAATTCGCCGGGAAGGTCAAATTTTGTGTTCTCGATCAAACTTTCAACAGCATTGTTCAGCAATACCTGATCTGATTGTTGCTCAAATTGACGCTCTGCGTCTTCTTTGATTTTATCCCTCAATTCGGTTTCGCTTTTAACCACACCTTCTCCGAAAATTTTATCAAAAAGCTCCTGGTTGAGTTCAGCCTCATCCCTTTTGTTTACCTCTTCAATGGTAAGGGAAACTTCAATATCCAGACCGTGGGCATCGTCATGAGACACTTTTAAAAAGGTCTGGTTGTCATGGTCATCTTCAAACAAGCCTTTGGTTTTTAAGGCAAGGGTGTCACCCACTTTTGCACCAAGGAGTTGATCCAGTTGTTTTTTTCCTTTTATTTTATCCAAAGGAAATGTAGCCTGGTTGTCTATTTCTTTTTCTTCGTTTTTAAAGATTCCGGTAATTTCGTCCCCTTTTTCTACTTCATTTTTGGAAATAAGCTTACCGTATTGTTTCCTGATGGATTTCACTTGATTGTCGAGAAACTCCTTGTCTGCAACTACTTTATAGTTTGTCACAGGTTTTGCGTTCAAATCAATTTCAAATGAAGGGGCTAGGCCCAGGTCAAATTCGAATTCAAAGTTATCAGCATCCCAGTTGATGTCCATTTCATTTTTGGGTAAGGGGTTGCCCAGTACATCCAGTTTTTCTTCCGTAAGGTATTTGTGCAAAGATTCCTGGATAAGTTTGTTTACTTCGTCAAGTAACACTGCTTTTCCATACTGTTTTTTAATCATTCCCATGGGCACTTGTCCTTTTCTGAACCCGGGGATGTTTGCATTTTTTTTGTAATCTGAAAGGATTTTTTCAACGCGCGGGGCATAGTCGTCTTTTGAAATATCTACTTTCAACACAGCATTTAAGCTATCTATTTCTTTCTTGGTAATGTTCATAAAGTAATTTTAAGTAATAACCCATTTATGCACGCCCACTGCGGGCTTGCTTTTTAAAACGGGTGCAAATTTACGATAATTTATCAACACCGCAAAAGGTTTAACTCTTTGGATATAAGGAATTTTATTTCCTTCCCAGGAGGGAATATAAAATGGATTGGCATATGGAAAGCAAGAGGCTAAACAACAATGCCCACCAGAAGTTTGTCACTGAAAAACCGCCTATCAGATAGTCAAGCAACAGGATTATAACCGCGTTTATGACCAGCAGAAACAACCCAAATGTGAGAATTGTTGCCGGCAATGTCAGTAAAACCAGCAAAGGTTTTATAGTCACATTGAGCAGGGCAAGCAAGACTGCTACAATCAAAGAAGTGAGAAAGGAATCAACACTTATGCCGATGAGGACTTCGGCAAGAACAAGCACAATGATGGCTGTTAAAAGAAGCTGGATAATTAGTTTCATAGGGTGTCAGGTTTTGGTTTTGATTTTTTAAAGTTACTAAAAAAATGCATGCCGCTGCTACATCATTTATTTCAAAAATGAAATCACCTCTTTATAGAAGGCTTTCGGGTTTTCTGCATGCAGCCAGTGACCGGCATTTGGTATGCTTTTCATGTTGGCTTTCGGAAAATGTTTCTGAATTACCAATTCATCCACATCTTCAATATACCCTGATTTCTCTCCTTTTAAAAACAAAGTTTCTCCCATATAGACCGCTTCCTGAGGAAGCCCCTTCCCTACTTCTTCTATTTTCTCAATGAGTACCGGCAAGTTAATGCGCAGCCCATATTCTTCTCTTTCTTTGCGATAGAGGTTTTTTAATAAAAACTGACGTACTGCCTTAATGGATATGTATTCTTTAAGCTGAACATCAGCATCAACTCTAGAATCAATTCTACTGAAGTCCAGTGATGAAAGCCCTTTTAAAATATCCTGATGGTGTTGCGGGTAAAATTTGGGTGCAATATCTGCCACGATTAATTTTGTGACATAATCGGGGTATCGGGTTGCAAACAGCATGGCGGTTTTCCCGCCCATAGAATGCCCAAGCAGCACCACACTTTTTAAGCCGTGGTGGTCGCAATAGTTTTTTATATCCTCTGCCATGACTTCATAACTCATCTCATCTGAGTGAAAGCTCCTGCCGTGATTGCGCTGGTCAATGAGATGGACTTCAAAACCGTTTTCTGAAAAGTCATTGCCCAGGGTTTTCCAGTTGTCTCCCATGCCCAGAAACCCGTGGAGGATTAAGAATGGGGTGCCGGAGCCTTCTATGTTTGAATACAATATCATAATCTTATTTTAATTTTTGAAGATACATCTCCACCACATTTTCGAGACCTGATTTAAGGACATCTAAAATAAAACTATACTATTATTAAAGCAAATTTGCCTCTTTACAATAGTTGTTAATGATGGTTGTTATTCTGTAAGTTGTTTCTTGTTTTTCAAAAAAAAATAAACCAAGTGGTATTTTGGTTTGGCTTATAAAAAATGTATTGGGAACCAAGATGTTTTATTGCTTCCGGTGTTTTTTTAGGGGGAAAGGTGGTGATATTAGCTTCAATAAAATCATATATTTTTAGCACATACTCTGAAGCTGTAGCTTTATAACTGAAATAGTTTTTTTCGTAAAGCACATATAAAAGTTCATCCAAAAAATCTATGACCTTTTTTGGAAAAAGTATGCTTACTTTTTTCTCCATTCCTCTATTTTGGATAAAGACAATTTTCTTGCTTCCTCAATCGTGTAGCCTTTTTCTGTGTCTTTGATTTTCTCAATTTGAATTAACACGCTAACATCTTCTATAGATTGCAACCAGTTTAACAATTCTTGTTTTTTTAAAATAACATCCATAGCCTTTGGCTTTTAAACAAAATTACAAAAATATTTGGTGTTATAACCCTAAATCACTTCAAACTACCCTTTTAAACGCTGCAAATACATCCCCACTACGTTTTCCAGACCGAGGTACAAAGCCTCAGAAATCAGGGCATGCCCGATGGAGACTTCCAGCAAGCCGGGCATGTTATGTTTGAAAAAAGCGATGTTGTCCAGTGAAAGGTCATGGCCGGCATTGATCCCCAAGTCCAGCGAATTGGCCAGGTGGGCGCAATTTGTATAGGGCTTTACCCCTTCTTTATTACCCAGATCATATTGTTTTGCGAACTCTTCGGTGTACAATTCGATACGGTCTGTTCCTGTTTCTTTGGCGCCTTCCACCATATTTAAAGTAGGGTCCACAAAAATGGAGGTGCGGATGCCGTTTCGCTTCAGCTCAGCAATGATTTCTTTTAAATAGTCTTTATGCTTTACCGTGTCCCAGCCGGCATTTGAGGTCAGCACTTCATTGCTATCGGGCACGAGGGTGACCTGGGTGGGTTTTATTTCCAACACCATATCCAGAAAATCACGGTGCGGATTGCCTTCAATATTGTATTCTGTATGCACTACAGATTTCAGGTCATAAGCATCCTGCCTGCGGATGTGCCGTTCATCCGGCCGCGGATGGATAGTGATGCCCTGTGCGCCAAACTCCTGGATATCCTTTGCTGCTTTGATCAAATCAGGTACATTGCCCCCCCGGGCATTTCGCAACGTTGCAATTTTGTTAATGTTTACGCTTAGCTTTGTCATAAATCGTACTTTTGAAATACAAAAATACAAAGATGCATAAAGACCGTCTGTACTATTTTAATTAATTTGCATAAATAATTTTTTACTGTGGACACGCAATTATACATTATCAGAGACATCGACCCTTTTGACATCACCACTGATTTGGTTGATGTCAAAAACGCATTCAATCAGTTGACCTATTCGCATATCCCGGTTTTAAAAGAGGGGGTTTTTGTGGGCTGTGTTTCTGAAACTGATGCACACTGTTTTGACTCCACTAAAAAACTATCTGATTACACTTATGCCCTTGAACCTTTTTTTGTTAGGGAAAACACCAACTGGCTAGACATTATCGAAGCTTTTGCCAATCACGCGAGCAACATTATGCCGGTGCTTGATGAATACAATCACTATATAGGTTATTTTGAACTGGCTGACATTATGAGCCTTTTTAACAACACGCCCTTCCTGAATGAAAATGGAGGTATTATTGTAGTCGAAAAAGGCTCAAGGGATTATTCCTTCAGCGAAATCTGTCAGATAGCAGAGTCAAACAACGCTAAAATATTAGGCATTTTTATTTCCAAAATTGAGGGCGAAAAAACGCAAACCACCATAAAAATAGGCCATACCGGAATGAATGCCATTGTTCAAACCTTCAGGCGTTATGGGTATGAAATCATCTCGAGTCACGATGAAGATAAATGGACTGACAATTTAAAAGAGCGGTCTGAGTATCTTGATAAATACCTTAATATATAGATTTGAGATGTTAGATATGAGATGTTAGATATGAGATTTGAGACATTTTATACGTCCTCAACCTAAAAAATTAGACAACCCTTTCAATAAAATATTAATTTACCGATGCCTTTAAAAGTTGGAATTTACGGACAATTTTACCACGAGAACTCAAACGTTTATATCAAGTTATTGCTGGATGTTTTGGGTAAAGGAGACGTTTCCGTTTTTATAGAAGAAAATTTTCACAACCTGATCAGCAAACACAAGGAAATTGATACAGAGGACCTTCAGTTTCCAACTTTCAAGGAGCTGGATACCAGTTTTGATTTGTTTTTTAGTATTGGCGGTGATGGTACTATTTTAAAATCGATCACTTACATTAAGGATTTAAACATTCCTTTTGCTGGGATCAACACCGGTCGTCTAGGCTTTTTGGCAAGCATTCAAAAAGAGGAAATCACAAGCTGTGTTGAAAAAATAATGAAGGGTGATTACACCCTTTCAGAAAGGACACTTTTAAGCATTGATGTGTCCCCAGACCACCATGATATTAAAACCCTGAATTTTGCCTTAAATGAAATAAGTGTCATTAGAAAAAACACCACCTCGATGATCAAAGTCGAGACCTATCTCAATGATGAGTATCTCACTTCCTATTGGTCTGACGGTCTAATAGTTTCCACACCCACAGGTTCAACCGGATATTCCTTAAGTTGCGGCGGACCGGTGCTTGAACCCAGTTCCACAAGTTTTATTTTAACCCCCATCGCCCCTCACAACCTCAATGCACGCCCTATCGTCATCCCTGATTCCACCGAAATCAAACTGAAAGTCACCGGCCGTGAAGACAATTATCTCGTCTCCCTCGATGCACGCATTGCCACACTTTCCAATGAAACCGAGATTACCATAAAAAAATCCCCTTTTACTTTAAAAATGATACAACTTCACGAAGACAGTTTTATCAAAACGCTGCGTAAAAAACTTTTATGGGGCGAAGACAAAAGGAACTAGACAATAAATCCCCTCAATTTTTGTTAATCAAGTGTGAGTATTTTGCTTTGCCTGTTGCAGAGCAAACATAATTGTTATATTTGCAAACTTTTTAAGGTTTATGAAGCATTTTGCAACCGCATTCGTACTATTATTTTTCATACAGACATCCCACTCCCAAACCTATGAAATAGGCGGAATGGTTGGTGGCGCAAATTATATTGGTGACGTGGGACCCACAAACTACATTGCCCCCAATGATTTAGTTGTAGGCGCTATGTTCCGGTGGAACAGAAGCCCCCGACATTCTTTTCGCTTTACTGCACTTGTAGCCTCTATACATTCAGATGATGCAGATGCAGATGATGACAGGAGGTTAGCGCGGGGGTTTTCCTTCGACAACAGTATTAAAGAATTGTCCCTAGGTATTGAATACACCTTTTGGGAATTCAACACCCACAGCGTTAAACCCCAAAACACACCATATTTATACACAGGAATTACCTATTTTAATTATGAAAGCTTATTTTTGGACCGTAGAAACAACCAAATAAGTAAATATGACAACGACTGGGCCTTTGCAATCCCAATGGTCGTGGGCTATAAGGTCACCGTGGGAAGGTATATGGTTGCAGGCATCGAATTAGGTGCCCGCTATACTTTTACTGACAACCTTGACGGAAGCAACCCCACGGGTGAAAGAGATGGAGACCCTAATTTGAAATTCGGAAACCTGAATAGTAACGACTGGTATGTATTTGCCGGTATTAACCTGACGGTGATGTTTGGCAGAAAACCCTGTTATTGTGTTTTTTAAATACTGATGAGTTTAATCAATCAAATAGACCAATCAAAACTACCCATTCACCTTGCCGTGATCATGGACGGAAATGGCCGCTGGGCAAAACTAAAAGGTTTGTTCCGTACCGCAGGTCATGAAAAGGGCGCCAATGCCGTTAAAGAAGTTGTTGAAGGATGTGGTGATCTGGGCATTCAATATGTCACCCTCTATGCATTCTCCACTGAAAACTGGAACCGCCCCAAAATGGAAGTAAAAACCCTGATGAACCTCCTGGTCTCTTCTTTAAAAAAAGAAATTAAAACCCTTCAGGATAACGGTATACGTCTCAATGCCATTGGAAATATAAATGCCTTGCCATCTAAAGCCAATAAAGAGCTTGGGGAGGTTATGGAGAAAACAAAAAACAATGATAAAATGATATTGACTTTGGCTTTAAGTTATGGTTCCAGAGAAGAAATAACGCAAGCTGTAAAGGAACTATGCCATAAAGTTAAAAATAATATAATTTCCATCGAAAAAATTGACGAAACGGTTATAAATGAGCATCTTTACACGCAAAATTTACCTGAGGTAGATTTACTCATTAGAACCAGTGGAGAACAGCGCATTAGCAACTTTTTACTATGGCAAATTGCTTATGCTGAGCTTTACTTTACAGAAGTGCTTTGGCCGGATTTTAATAAAGAAAATCTATTTGAAGCAATTATAAATTATCAAAACAGAGAAAGAAGATTTGGAAAAACTAGTGATCAACTTAACTAATATGGTTTCATTACCAAAAAAGATGAAATCAATTTATATTTTATTTCAATTACTATTATTGCCTTTGCTGGTTTTCTCTCAACAAAACCAACTGGATACCGGAAAACAATACACCATTGGTAAGATTTCGGTGGCCGGTGCCCAGAGTTTTAATGAACTCACCGTTATTACATTTGCCGGTTTAAAAGAGGGCGAACAAATCTATATTCCCGGTGACCGTATCAGTAATGTTATTAAGAAACTCTGGGACGAAAACCTTTTTAGTGACGTCAACATTTATGTTACAAACATTGAAGGAGATGTGGTTGATCTTGAAATCAACATTACAGAGCTGCCCACCTTAAATGATGTTTCCATTGAAGGTCTAAAAAAGGGTAAAACCAAAGAACTTCTCAAAGAAATTAAGCTTACTAAAGGCAGTAAAGTCACAAAAAACCTAATTACAACCACCAGGAACTTTATTGAAAAGAAATATAAAGACAAAGGATTTTTAAATGCTCAAGCAATTATCAGTACGTCTCCGGTTGTAGATTCTACCGGCACAGAAGTTGGCCAGGATTTAAAAATCACCGTTGACAGGGGTCAAAAAGTTAAAATCAAAAATATCAATATTGCCGGAAACTCTGAATTTACTGACGGAAAAGCAAGAAGGGCCATGAAAAACACCAAACAAAAAAACCTTCTCCGCCTTTTAAAACGATCAAAATATATTGAGGCAGATTATGAGGAAGACAAGGTTTCCCTCATTTCAAAATACAAGGAAAACGGTTTTCGCGATGCTCGTATTATATCAGATTCCCTTGCCGTAATCGATGACAAAAACATTGAACTCTTTATTGAAGTTGAAGAAGGGAGAAAGCACTATTTTGGTGATTTCAGGTTTATAGGCAACAGTGTTTATACAGACCAGGAGTTGAGAAATTTTATGGGTATTAAAAGAGGAGATGTTTACAATGGTGTCATGTTACAAGAAAGAATCGCTGATGATACAGATCCTGATGCCGATGATATTACAAACGCTTATCAGAATAATGGCTATTTATTCTCCCGCATCAACCCTGTGGAAGTCAATGTTCAAAATGACACCATTGATTTTGAAATCAGGATCTTTGAGGGAAAGCTTGCCTATTTTAACAATGTTACCGTTGTGGGGAATGACAAAACAAACGACCATGTAATCTACCGGGAACTGCGTGTAAGGCCCGGCCAAAAATACAGCAAAACCAATGTAGTGAGGACTATCAGGGAACTCGGTCAACTGGGCTTCTTTGATGCTGAAAAGATAAGCCCCGATTTTCAAAATGTTGACCCAAATTCAGGAACCCTAGATATGCAATTCACTGTTGAAGAAAAAGGTGCCAGCCAAATTGAACTTCAGGGAGGTTATGGCGGTGGCGGCTTTGTGGGAACACTGGGCCTCTCATTTAATAACTTTTCTTTACGCAACATATTCAATGGTGATGCCTACAAGCCCCTGCCTATGGGTGACGGTCAAAAACTTTCTTTACGTGCACAGGCGAGTAGCTTTTATCAAACATATAGTTTGTCATTGGTAGAGCCGTGGTTGGGCGGAAAAAAGCCGGTACAATTCAGTTTTTCATTCTCCCATACCATACAATACCTTTATGATTTTCAAGCGCGGGAAGCAGACAGGGACCGAAGTTTCTTAATAACCGGCGGGTCTGTTGGTCTTGCAAAAAGGTTGCAATGGCCTGATGACCACTTTGTGCTTTCCCATGCATTGAGCTTTCAGCACTACAACCTTCAAAACTATAATACGGGGCTGTTTACTTTTGGTAACGGGTATTCAAACAACCTTGCATACACCATAGGAATCAGCAGGGACAACACCTTTACAAACCCGGTATATCCCCTTGGAGGTTCAGATTTCAGTGTTACTGCAAAATTAACACCTCCCTATTCTTTGTTTAATAACGTGAAATATAGTACATTGAGCAGTGATCCGGAGTTTCAAAATGAAGATGGTACTCCTAACCAAAGTTTAATAGACCAAAAACGTTTTAACTGGTTAGAATATTATAAAATCAAGTTTAAGGGAACCTGGTATACCCGCATTGTTGATAAACTTGTCTTGAGGCCTCAGGCTGAATTTGGCTTTTTGGGAGCTTATAACTTAGACAGGGGGGTTCCTCCTTTTGAACGCTTCTTTATGGGAGGTGATGGTCTAGGAGCTTTTAGTCTGGATGGCAGGGAAATCATCTCCTTGAGAGGATATCCAAACCAATCATTATCTTCACAGGATGGGAATACTATTTTTAACAAATTTTCGTTAGAATTGCGATACCCCATTACGCTTGAAGGGATGGCTTCAATATATGCACTTACCTTTATTGAAGGAGGAGCAACTTTTGACGGTTTTAAGGATTATAATCCGTTTCAAATAAATCGTTCTGCCGGCGCAGGAATTCGTATATTTATGCCTGCCTTTGGGTTATTGGGTATAGATTTTGGATATGGATTTGACCCCATCCCGGGCACTGAAGGAGCCAATGGATGGGAAACCCACTTTATTATAGGGCAACAATTTTAATTTTGGCACGATATTTTCTCTAAACAACCACGATTATGAAAAACAAGCTATTTTTTATCGCTGCAATCCTTCTTTTCACCAGTGTGTATGAAGCGCAATCACAAAGAGGTGTAAGAATAGGGTATATCGACATGGAATATATTCTTGAAAATGTTCCTGAATATCAAGAAGCCTCTATCCAACTTGAAGGAAAAGTTCAACGCTGGAAGAAAGAGATTGAAGACCAACAAAAAGAAATAGACCAGTTAAAAATCAACCTCAGTAATGAAAAAGTCCTTTTAACGCCGGAACTTGTTGAAGAAAGAGAGGAAGATATCAAAATCAAAGAAGATGAATTGTTTCAATACCAGCAAGACCGTTTTGGCCCCAATGGTGATTTGGTCATTCAAAAAAGACAATTGGTTCAGCCTATACAGGACCAGGTATTTAATGCCGTTCAGGAAATCGCAGGAAACAGGGAATATGATTTTATTTTTGACAAATCTGCAGATGTTGTGATGCTGTATGCCGCCGAAAGAAATGACATCAGCGATCAAATTATCAGAAGTATCACCCGGGCAGCTAAAAGAACACAGGCAGAAAGCAGACAAGACAAGCGGGATATTGAACAACGAGATGCCTTATCCACTGAACAAGACAAAGTACTTACCGAAAGGGAACAGATTATTGAGGACAGGAAGAAAAACAGAGAAGCCCTTTTAGAAGAAAGAAGACGTGTGAGAGATTCCCTTAAAGAAGCCAAGCAAAGGGAGTTTGAAGAAAGACGCAACCGTCTTTTGGAGGAAAGAAATGAAGGAAATGCCGAAGGAGATGAAATCGACGGCAAAAGCGATACTTCAACTACAGCACCTCCTTCGAGAGAACAAATAATAGAAGAACGCAAAAGGGTTCAAGACTCCATCAAGGATGCCCGAAAAGCAGAACAAGAAGCAAGAAGGAATCAAATTCTTGAAGAAAGGAAGAAAAGGCAAGACTCTATCCTGAATGCACGAGAAAATAACAACGCACCCCCTCAAAGTGATGATGATGATGGAGACGGTGACAGTAAATAAAAATATCGATAACTATAAATATTTAAATTAAACACTTTAACACTTAATTAATCTTACAATGAAACACATGAAATCATTATTCATAGCGCTAGTGCTTATGCTAGGAGCCACAAGTTTTGTCAATGCTCAAAAAATGGCTCATATTGACACACAAGCTTTAATTGAAGCGATGCCTGAGACGAAAACAGCTCAAAACGAGTTAGAACGCATCAGAAAAACGTATGACGCAGAATTGACCTCTATGCAAAAGGAACTGGAAGCCAAGTATGTTCGTTATGACGCAGAAGCAGAATCCAAAACTGAAGCTGAAAACCAAAAGAGGCTTGAGGAAGTACAAGGAGCTCAACAAAAAATAGGTGAATACCGTCAAAATGCGGCACAGGACTTACGTCAAAAAGAAGCAGACCTTTTTTCACCTCTTTTTGAAAAGGCCCGGGCAGCTATTCAAAAGGTAGCAAAAGATAAAGGCATTCAATATGTAATGGATGCTACACCGGGAAGCGGTCTTATTGTTTCTGACGGAGAGAATCTGCTGGACGCGGTTAAAAAAGAAATGGGTATTTAAAAACAAATCCTTTCCTAAATTAAATTAACTGCCCGTCATTTGTCGGGCAGTTTTTTTTTATTTTTATAGTATGAAAAACAACCCTATTGGTATTTTTGATTCCGGTGTAGGCGGCACGTCCATATGGAAGGAAATTCACACACTACTCCCCTGGGAAAATACCATTTACCTAGCAGACAGTAATAATGCTCCTTACGGACATAAATCGAAAGAGGAAATTATTGCACTGAGTATAAAAAACACAGAAAAACTTATTTCATTAGGTTCAAAAATCATCGTTGTAGCCTGTAACACCGCTACAACAAATGCCATTGATTATTTACGCGCCACTTATACTATTCCCTTTATAGGAATTGAACCTGCCATAAAGCCTGCTGCTTTACAAACGAAAACAAAACAAATAGGGATACTGGCTACCAAGGGCACCTTACAAAGTGATTTGTTCAGTAAAACATCTGAATTATATGCACAAAATATAAATATTACTGAAGTTATTGGGGAAGGGCTGGTTCCACTCATTGAAAACGGTAAATTATATTCCCCTGAAATGTCTTCTTTGCTCTCTAAGTACATAACTCCCTTGCTGGAAGCCCAGATAGACTATTTGGTCCTAGGATGCAGTCACTACCCTTATTTAATCCCACAGCTCAAGGAAATGCTGCCAACAAATGTAATGATCATTGACTCCGGTGAAGCTGTTGCGCGACAGACAAAGGCTGTATTAAAAGAAAAGCAGATTCTTCAAAATATTGCTTCAAAAACTTCCTGTAGTTTTTTTACAAATGCAAATACAAATGTGCTAGAGTTCTTACTTGAAGAGTATAGAAATTCCATCAGTATTTCAAGATTAGACTTTTAATAAGATAGTATTAAAAAAGTTGACATAAGACTGTAGGATGTAAGACGTAGGACGGTTTTAGAAAAGAGAAAAGAGAGAAGAGACGTGTGTTTCACGCAAAAACCGCTAAGCATTTGCAAAGGAACGCAAAGCAAGTATTATTAAAATTAAATTATTCACTTATTTAATTAAATTATATAAGTACTTCAAAGGTCTAAGCAAAAAAAAGAGGGATGATTCTAAGAATCATCCCTCTTTTTATAAAGTATATTGGATAGTAAATCGATCTACCTCTCTACTATTATAAACTCAGATCTTCTGTTTTCTTCGTGTTGTTCTTCAGTACATTCTGCGCCGCAGTCGTGTACAGGTCTGCTTTGCCCATACCCTTCGCCTGAAATTCTGCTTTCATCAATTCCTTTTGAGATAACATATTGAATTGAGGATTGTACCCTTTTGTCTGAAAGCAACAAGTTGTATTCAGCAGAACCTCTGCTATCTGTATGCCCTTCTACTCTTATGATCATTTTAGGATACTTCTTCATGATTTGTATCAGTTTATCCAACTCTAAAGCCGCCTGTGGCTTAATGTTGTGTTTATCGAAATCAAAAAGAATAGGGTTAAGAACGACCCTGTCTTCAACTATAATTTCTTCTATAGGGCGAAGTTTAACTTCAGCATCTACTCTTTCCTCGTCTGAACTTACCGTAACCGAATTGGTTTCAAAATCATCTTTTGCAGCTTGCACAACATAGCTTTGTTCACACTCTACTTCAAAGGATACTCTTCCGTCTGCTCCTGTAGCCTTCGTTGCCAGTAAGTTTTGATTTGTATCATACAAAGCAACTTCTGCATCGTTTAAAGGTTCATCTGTGTATTCATTAAGCACAATACTTTCAATGGTTGATGAACAAATTTCTACAACCTTATAGATATTATCTTGTGTTCCACCGCGATTTGACGATATAAACCCGGCTTCATTTTCAACATCATATTTTATTGCAAAATCATCTGCAGCGCTATTTACCGGATGTCCCATATTTTGTACTTCACCAAAACCGTTACCGGATTTTGGAGCATAAAAAACATCCAATCCACCTAAGCCCAGGTGTCCGTTACTTGAAAAATAAAGCGTTCCGTCACTGTCAACAAAAGGAAACACTTCTTTACCTTCGGTATTTATAGCGCTCCCCAAGCTTTCAGGGTTTCCAAAAGTACCATCCTCATTGATTGCTACTTTAAAAATGTCTGAGCCACCCACTGTACCGGGCATATCTGATACAAAATACAATGTTTTTCCATCAGGACTCACAGCAGGATGACCGACTGAATATTCAGAATTGTTAAATGGAGCCGGCTGAATATCTCTCCAGGTCCCGTCTACCAGTTCTGCATAATATATATTAAGTTGGTTTATACCTTCTTCGTCTTTTTTGTATTTCCCTTCATAATAGTCATTTCTATCAAAGTACATTCTGCTCCCATCAGGTGAGATGGTAACTGCTCCTTCGTGAAACTGGGTGTTTACATCCCCATCTACAGGACTGGCCTCTGAAAAATTTCCGTTTTCATAATTAGCTACGTAGATGTCATAAAATGGCTCTAACGTCATTTTGTGATTTTTTCTACTCGTGTTTCTCGAAGAGGAAAAATAAAATTTATTTCCTGAAATTTCACCACCAAAATCAGAGTGGGCACTATTGAGCCCTTCAACCATTTCGACGGTATGCTTTTCAGCATCATCCATTAATTTAGGAATGTAGTTTGGATTGTTAAGAAAGGCTTTTGCCCTTGAATCTGAGGGTGCCATTTGTGAAAATTTTCTCATCCATTCGTTGGATTCATTTGTCTTTCCGTTGGCTTTTAGGGTTTGCGCATAGCTATAGATCAATTCAGGGTCGTTTGATGTTTCAGCGGCCATTTTGAAATAAGGTTCTGCCTTTTCTGTATCATTTATAAAATAATAAGAATTTGCTAACCTGGCGTAAACATATTCGTCAGCCTTCTCTCTTTCTACTAGTTTTTCATATTCTTCTGCGGCTTTAACATATTCTAAACGATCAAAGTGTTGATCTGCCTTTTTAGTATCTCTATTCTGAGCTATGACCATTGTGTTACCAACTGCCATAATAATCAATAATAAGTATATTTTTTTCATGATTTTATTATCTTATAAAAATTAAAAGAACCTTGGAGAACGCAGTACGCGTGGGTTAAACAATATATCAAATGTGAGTATGATTTCGTGTGAAGCAGGTGCTACAACATTTAAATCGGAAACTACGTTATCATAAGCATATCCCACTCGTAAAAAGTCTGTTACCTGAAATCCTACAAGACCACTGAATGAATCATCCAATCTATAGGAGACTCCCAATTCAAACTTGTCATAAAACAATGCATTTAAATTTGCATCAAATGAAAGGGGTGCATCAAAAGAGGATTTAACCATTGTGGATGGTTTGAGTTTGAAATTTTCTGAAACCTGAAAAACATATCCTGCGGTTGCAAAATAATGCTGTACTTCAGAGCCATATCTTAATCCATTTTCATCTAAATGTATAGAGTTTATCATATTGGGAACTGAGAGTCCCAGATAGAAATTATCTGTGTAAAAGAACGCACCTGCACCAATATTGGGATAGACATTATTAATATTTTCTGAGAAAAATGGATCGTTTTCATCTTGCACATCCAAGCCTGCTAACCCTACATCGTGAAAGGTTGCACCGGCTTTAAGACCCAATGCCAATTTTGCATTGCCCCCAAGAGGGAGTGTATAAGAGAAATCTGCATATACATTTGTTTCAGAAACGGGACCCAGTTCGTCTTTAATTGCAGCAAGACCCAGACCCACCCTATCACTTATAGGTGAATGTGCCGAGAAAGTGATTGTGGTTGGATTGCCTTCCAGACCCACCCACTGATCCCGGTATAGTGCGGTAATTGTTAAGCCTTCATTAGATCCGGCATAAGCGGGGTTCACAACATTCATGTTGTACATGTATTGTGTGTACTGCGGATCTTGTTGGGCACTAACATTATACAGCCCCATGACAGTTAATAACGTGATGATTAAGGATGTTTTTTTCATTGATTTTATATTTTCATTATTTATAATGCTACTTTAAGTGTAAGCAACAAATCAT
>JBBDVI010000152.1:0-16047 GCA_040903465.1 Flavobacteriaceae bacterium | reverse complement strand
AATCATCAAGGTATTTCCGGCTTTATAGACTTTGAATGCTAGGTAGAGCAAATAGATGGCACCCGCCATTTTTATGATAAAGAAAGTCGTTTCTGAAGCCAGCAATACTGCCGAAACCCCAAACGCCACAAGGGTGGTATGAACGATGCATCCTGCTATGAGTCCGGCAGTGGTGGCGATACCATACGAAGTTCCGTTTGTGATGCTTTGGGTGAACACGTACACATTATCAGGTCCCGGTGAAATAGCCATTCCCGCGGAAGCAATACAAAAGGAAATGAGTAGTTCAACCATAGAATGTGGGCTATGCTTTATGTGATTTCAGAAGGGCTTTATTGATTTCTTTGATCAACTGTGGGCCCTCATAAATAAACCCGGTATAGAGTTGTACCAGAGTTGCGCCTGCGTCCAACTTTTCCAAAGCGTCTTCAGCACTGTGAACCCCTCCTACACCAATAATGGGAAAAGCGCCATTACTCTTGTTATGCAAAAACCGAATCACCTCAGTGGATCTTGATGTAAGAGGCTTTCCGCTTAGGCCACCCATTTCTTTTTTGTTTTCTGACTGAAGTCCCTCGCGTGAAATGGTGGTATTGGTTGCAATCACTCCGGCAATCTTTGTGTCATTGACAATAGCAATGATATCAAGCAACTGGCTTTCGGTTAAATCGGGTGCAATTTTGAGTAAAATGGGTTTTTGACGGGGTTTTACTTTGTTCTCATCCTGAAGGCGCTGCAATAACTTTGTTAGTGGTTCTTTGTCCTGAAGTTCGCGTAGGTTGGGTGTATTGGGTGAAGACACATTGACCACAAAATAATCTACGTATTCATAGAGTGCGTGAAAACAAATAAGATAATTATCAACAGCATTCTCGTTGGGTGTCACTTTGTTTTTACCGATATTTCCACCAATAAGGACGTTTTTATTTTCTTTTAACCGTTGAACAGCTGCCACGACCCCGCCATTATTGAAACCCATCCGGTTAATGATAGCATTGTCTTCCTTGAGCCGAAACAGTCTCTTTTTAGGGTTTCCCTCCTGTGGTTTTGGGGTAAGGGTACCAATTTCGATAAAACCAAAACCAAAGTTGGACAATTCCTGATAGAGTTTCGCATCCTTATCAAAACCCGCAGCGAGTCCCACCGGGTTTTTAAAGGTTAAACCAAAAACAGTGCGCTCCAGCTTTTTATCCTTTACTTCATACATACTCCTGAATATACCGGAGAAACCAAGAACACTTAAAAAACGAATCATTTTAAACGTAAAATGATGCACGCTTTCAGGGTCAAAGAGAAAGAGAATGGGGCGAATGAGCAGCTTGTACATAGAATTTAAATATGAGGTAAAAATAGTGAAATCAAAGAAACTTAAAAGAAGTGGCCTTATTAAATTCTATGCACTGAACTAATTTCTCAAAAGTGAAGGGTGACAGATATCATAGTAACTCATTAAATTTTAATTAACTTTGAGTATAAGAAGCTGGGGTTATGGCAGATAAAAAGTCTTTTTTTAACAGCGTCAAGTCTTTTTTTGAAGAGATTGGTGATATGTCGCGGTTTGCCGGACGCTTTTTCAGGGAAGCTCTAACTTCTCCATTCGAGTTCAGAGAGCTGCTGAAACAGTGTTATTATATGGGCAACAAATCGTTTTTTTTGGTTGCTGTTACCGGTTTTATACTGGGTGTTGTATTTACTTTACAAACACGGCCCACCCTAGAAGAATTTGGTGCCGTTGCCTGGATGCCTTCTATGATTAGTATTTCGATAGTCAGAGAGATTGGTCCTGTGATCATTGCGTTGATTTGCGCCGGAAGAATAGGTTCCAGTATTGGTGCTGAACTGGGCTCCATGAAAGTAACAGAACAAATTGATGCGATGGAAGTTTCAGGCACTAACCCTTTTAAGTTTTTGGTCGTCACGCGAATCGCTGCCACAACACTGATGATTCCACTGCTGGTGATATTGGGTGATTTTATTGCGCTAATAGGCTCTGCAATCATTGAAAACATGAAAGGAGACGTCTCTTTTCAGTTGTATTTCAATCAGGTTTTTGAGGCTTTGGAGTTCAGTGATTTGATGCCCGCCACGGTAAAGACCTTTTTCTTTGGTTTTGCCATTGGTCTGGTGGGTTGCTATAAAGGGTATAACAGTAAAAAAGGCACGGCCGGTGTGGGGAAAGCGTCCAACTCAGCAGTAGTCTATACATCCATGCTGCTTTTTATAATTGATTTTATAGCCGTTTTTGTTTCAGATATATTTTATTCTTAAAATGAAAGAAGATAAAACCAAACCCACTTTTGCTTCTGATGAGATTGTGCTCAGCATCGATACTTTGTACAAAGCCTTTGTCGACAACAAAGTGTTGAACGGCTTTAGCCTGCAATTGAAGAAAGGGGAGAATTTGGTATTGATGGGTCGCTCTGGGTCGGGTAAATCGGTTTTGATTAAATGTCTGGTGGGCTTGTTGAAACCGGATAGTGGCACTATTGAAATTTCAGGAAATGATATTGCCCGGCTTGAACAAAAGGAAATGGATGAACTACGAACCACCATCGGGTTTTTATTCCAGGGCAGCGCCTTGTATGATTCTATGACGGTGAGGGAAAACCTGGAGTTCCCCTTGCGCCGGCATACAAAACAGTTGTCTCAAAAGGAGATAGAAGCATTGGTTTTTGAAGCCCTGGAAAGTGTGGGTTTAAAACATGCCATTGACCTGATGCCGGCAGAACTTTCAGGAGGAATGCAACGACGCATTGCACTGGCGAGGGCTTTAATCTTAAAACCAAAAATCATCATTTATGATGAACCCACCACCGGCCTGGACCCCATCACTTCAAAGGAAATTATTGAGCTGATGAACAACATACAGGAGCAATACCAGACCTCATCATTGATTATCACACACGATGTGGATTGTGCCCGTGTGGTTTCAAACAGAATCATTCTATTGCACGACGGCGTCAATTATGCCGAGGGCACTTTTGAAGAACTATCCACTTCAAAAGATGAAAAGATAAAAGCATTTTTTAAATAAAAAGTTATGAGTAACACATCACAGAATATCAGATTGGGCATTTTTGTTTTTGCCGGGGTATTTATTTTTGTCTTAGCTGTCTATTTTTTGGGCAACAGGCAGAATTTGTTTGGCGACAATGTCAAAATAAGTTCGGTATTTAAAAATGTCAACGGACTCCAAATGGGGAACAACGTCAGGTTTGCCGGAGTCAATGTGGGCACCGTCAGGGAAATCACCATCCTGAATGATACCGCTATTTGTGTCGATATGTTTATCAGTGAAAAAACAGCACAACTTATCCGAAAAAATGCACTGGCGACCATAAGTTCAGACGGGCTTGTGGGCAGTATGATTGTCAACATCATTCCCAATCACACTCCCATAGCTGAACGCATTGAAACCGGTGACACCATAGCTTCCATTAGTAAAATTGCTACTGCAGATATGCTTACAACGCTCAACACCACCAATGAAAACGCAGCCTTGCTAACTCAGGATTTATTGAGAATCACAAACACCATAAACGAAGGGCAGGGTGTTTTGGGTGCATTGCTGAAAGATGAAAGCATGGTGGAGGATGTGAAAAAAAGTCTTTCAAACCTGCAGCAAACCACACAAACAGCCAAAACAACCATGGCACGTTTAAACAGGCTCGTTAATGATATCAATTTTGACGATAACGTTGCAGGTTTACTCTTAAAGGACACTGTTACTGCACAAAAGCTGGCAACTGTATTTGATAATATTGAAACCTCTTCAACACAAATTGAGGAGTTAACCAAAAACCTTAATGCCTTTTCAGAAACGTTAAAAACAAACGATGGATTGGTAAACTACGCCCTCCACGACACTACTGTAGTAAAAAGTCTGGACGCCACTTTAAAAAATGTGGAAGAAGCCAGTGACAAATTGAATGAAAATATGGAAGCCCTTAGGCACAACTTCCTCTTCAGGGGGTATTTCAGAAAACTGGAACGACAACAAGCCCGCGAAGAACGCAAACAGGATAATTAAAATTGAATCATATGAAAATAGAGCACCTTGAAGAACGCGTTCTCGATTACAAAAACTCCATAAAAGTAGTTGTTGAGAAACGCATCATGTGGAAGACCACCACCAAAGATTTAATTATTTCTGTATTGAAAAAGGCTGAAAGTACTTATGCAATTGGATGGCAGGTTCAGGAGTTAAACTGGATTCACAGCAATGAGGCTGTCAACATTACTTTTGATTCCTTTCCGCCCGATATGATTGAACTTACCAACCACCTACCCACCTATCAGTTTTTACAGGGAGGCTCCTTAGTCTTTTCCCAGCTACACAATGGTGATATCAGTGTTTTGATAGTGTTCCCAATTCTTGAAAACGCAATGCCCATAGAAGATGATACAGAAGACTTGGGAACCTATAGCCCGGAAGATATAAATGAAAAGCTCATTGTCGAAAAACTCGATGTCTTTCTCAAGGAGATAATCAAACGTGATGTTCCGCCATTAAGTAAAAGAATGGGATTCAGTAAGGAAAAGAATTACTCTTAACTACCCTTAATCTTAATGTTTTATTCAAACCTCTTTGAATAAAACATTAAGGGAGTAGTACTTAAAGCCAAAAAACACTTTCTTTTCACCGCCTAAATGGAAATACAGAGTTATGCTCAATTTGTTTGGGGTGTTTATATCTTAGAGGTTCAAAGCCTTGCAAGAATCCTTATAGCCATTCAAAAAACAGCACCGGCGGAATAAGAAATAGCATAGCCAGAATCGAAAATAACAACAAAAGCTTCCAAACCCATTTAATCCATACCTGATAAGGTACTTTTGCAATAGCCAAAATTCCCATTAATACCCCTGAGGTAGGAACAATTAAATTTGTAATCCCATCACCCAGCTGGAATGCAAGCACCGCTGTTTGTCTTGAAATACCCATTAGATCACTGAGAGGCGCCATTATGGGCATGGTCAATGCCGCCTGCCCGGAGCCTGAAGGAATAAAAAAGTTGAGAAATGTTTGAATAAAAAACATAAACTGTACGGTGATATAGGCAGGCAGTCCATCTGTTAACGACACTGCATAATCAAGCATGGTATGGATAATTCTCCCGTCTTCTGCTATCACTAATATACCTTTGGCAAGCCCAATTACCAAAGCAGCAAGCACCATTTCCTCAGCTCCTTTGACAAAGGATTCTGAAGTGATTTTTGGAGTAATACCCCCCACTACAGCTGAAAATATTGCCAAGCCAAAAAACAAAGCCGATATTTCTGCTATATACCAGCCATACACATTGACACCATATACAAGTAACCCCAGCGAAAGCGCAAGCATACCCAGTACCAGTTTGTGTCTACCTGTGAAATTTTCTGTTTCACTGTCAAAATCAGAAAGATCCCTTTTTTGGTCAAATGTATACATCAAACTCGCTTGGGGGTTTCTCTCAATTTTCTTCATATACCGAAGTACAAACCAAATAGCCACAGCCGTAAAAACAGTCCAGACTATCAATCTGTAGCCAAATCCTGAGAAAATGGGTACATCAGCAATACCCTGTGCAATCCCGATGGTGAAAGGATTTAAAAAAGCTCCTGCAAACCCCGCACCCGCTCCAACAAATGGAATGGCAACACCTGTAATGGAGTCATAGCCCATTTTTAATGTCAACGGAATCGTTATCAAAACAAAGACAAGTACCTCTTCACTCATACCAAAGGTAGCTCCTCCAAGAGAAAAGAAAAACATTAAAGCTGCCAGCATCAAGCCTTTAAACTTTGGAAACCTTACAGAAAGTGAAACAATTGATTTCAAGCCGGCATTGATGGCTCCTGTGGCCTGAATAACTTTAAAAGCACCTCCCACGATCAAAACAAATGCAATAATGCCTGCTGCTGAAACAATGCCATTAAAAGGAGCTGTTAAAAAGCTGAAAAATCCCTGAGGATTGGATGCTACCGTATGATAGGTCCCGGGAATTACAACCTCCCGCCCCTGCTCATTGACCATGGTTTCAAAAACCCCGGCCGGTATAATCCAGGTTAAGACCGCTAAAAGGGCCATTATAAAAACTACAATTGAAACTGCATCTGGGATGAACCTTAACCATGACTTTTTTTCCATACCTCATTTTTTAAAAGGGTAAAGTTAAAAAAAATGAGATAGCAATAGGGGTTCCTCTTTTGGAACTTGTTTTAAAGCATTTGAAGGGTATCTAATAACAGGCACATCCTATAGAATTGCTTTCAGTTTTGCCAGCAATATGACCTCAGATTTATTCTTTCCTGAAAAAGAAGCGGCTATGCGGTCTGCTGTTTTCCAGATCAAATCCTTGATGTGCTGGGGGAACATGTTTTCATGGTCTTGCTTAAACTTTTTAAACGAATTAAAACAGTCTTCCGGGTCCGGTTGCAGTTCTTCAAGCCAGTCAAACACGATTTCAATCTGATAGGCTGAGTCTACACCAAACTCATCTGTTTCATTATCAACAAACACCCACTCATCTTTGATGATGTTTTTTAGGGTTTGTACTTCTTCTTCCCTTACAACTTTGTCAATGGCTGCTATAGCATAAAACAGGTTACCCAGTTTCAGGTAAAACTTTCTGGTTTCTTTAGATAATTTCATGGGGCTAAGATTAAGCTATTTTTAGAATTGAAACGTTATTATTTTATTCATACTACGACCCTGTTTATTCAAAACCTACAACTTCCCATTTGCCTTCAGGGTTTCTTACTGCTATGAGTTTTTCACCAACGTCCTTCGCGACAATGGGCGGTGCGTTTTTTAATTTATCTTTAGCATACACAAAAGGAAAAGGCCCACACAGGTATTTCACAAGCTTTCCGCTCGTGTCAATCAGCACCAGGTTATAATAATAATTAACCACGCGTTTTCCCAAGGCAACATTTTGTCCCAAAACCTCTTCACTGGGTTCCAATGCAAGCGCATACCCATCTTTAAAGTTTGACACGTTTAAAAACCGGGGTGCTATCACAACATCACCCTTCACGTCTATAAAACCATAATGGTCAATGCCGTCTTTGCTTTTTTTGATGATACTCCTTTCTTCGAGCATCACAGGATACATTTGTGAGGCCACTCCCAGGTCAACATTGTTGTGGGTCTCTTCATTTGCCACCAAATCGTTTCTTAAATCAAGAACAATCGTTCCGGTCTCGTCCATAAAGCCCCATTGGTTTCCTACCTTAAATGCTGCAAAACCATCCTCTACCGGACTTATAAAATCGGCATTTTTAACCGTCTGCCCCACAATCAACAACGGGAGCAAAATAAGTATTAGGGTTTGATAAATTGTTTTCATAACTTTATACATTGATGATTTATATATTTCATATCTAATGAGTTAAAGATACAACTTAAGACAGAATAAATTATGATATATATCAATCATTCTGAATACTTTAATCCTTAGAAACAATATTCTCTAACTGATATATATCATACACAAATTCCTATGCTTTGTGTACATTTGAGAAGATAAACCCACGATATGAGAAAAGTAGCCATTCCAACAGACCTTTCAGCAAATGCTTTCAATGCATTTGAGTATGCAGTGAGCTTGTTCAATGAACCCTCTGTATTCTACCTGATGCACGCTTATGCGGGTAGCATATACAATGAAAACAATGTCAAGTTATCTGATACCGAATTGGAATCGCTGCGCGAGAAAACGTCATCTGACTGTGAATCAAAATTAACCCGCCTCGTCGATGAGATAAAAACCAAACACCCCAACAGTGACCACCAATTTAAAACCCTTACCCAATGCGGCTATTTAATTGACGAAGTGGTACAACTGGTGCGTTCAGAAAACATTGATGTTCTGGTAATGGGCACCAAAGGAGCCACAAACGACAGGAACATTACTTTTGGCAGTAATACCCTGCAGGTATTAAAAAATGTACAATGCCCGGTGCTTTGTGTGCCTGATAACTACAAATACAAGCGTCCTGAAAAACTGCTCTTTCCCACCAACTATATGGTTCCTTATCAAAAAAGGGAATTAGAGCTTGTTGATGAAATATGCAGCTATTACAACGCAGAACTGCATATGTTGTATATTTCCAATATCGGTATTCACTCAAACAGGCAAAAAGAAAATCAGGCGTTTCTAAAAACCCAGATATACAATGCCACCATCTCTTTTCACCAAGCCGAAGAGTCAAGTAAAACAAACGTCATCAATGACACTATAGAAAAAATGGACATAGACCTGTTGGTCATGGTCAATTCAAGGCACACTTATCTGGAAAACTTATTATCAAAAACCACCATAGACAAAATAGGACTCAACCCCAAGATCCCTTTTTTGGTATTGCAAAACTTTATTAGAACAGATTCCTGAACCCACAACATTAAGCACTTTTCAAGATGAAAAATATAATCCTTCCCACAGACTTTTCAGAAAATGCATACAATGCTATTGAATATGCATTGCAACTCTTCAAAGATGAACCCTGTACTTTTTATTTACTGAACACCTATACGCCCGTTTTGTATGACAGTGAGTATATGTACTACACTCCCACAATGACCCTTGATGATATTTATAAGACTAACTCCAAAAAAGGCCTTGACAGGCTTGATAAACGTTTAAAAAAAGAACATAGCAACCCAAACCACCGTTTTGAGAAGGTTTCAGCCTTTAGCTTTCTACCGGATGAAATCAACCATTTGGCAGAAGAAAAAGACATCGACCTAGTGATTATGGGTACCCAGGGAGCAACGGGCGCCAAGGAAGTCTTGTTTGGTACACAAACCGTGCATACCATCAAGAAAGCTACCTGCCCCGTGCTCGCCATTCCATCAGAATATGATTATAAATACATAAGCCATGTGCTGTTGCCCACAGACCTCAGCATTGGTTTTAAAGAGAACCAATTGCAGTTCCTGAGGTCCCTTGCCGCTGAAAAAAAGGCAAACCTCCATATACTGCATGTGCTAAAAAACGAAAAACTAAACCCAAACCAGGAAGACGGCAAAAAAGAACTGGCGAAGTATTTTAAAGATGTAAACCACGAGTTCCACCTCATCAAAGGCGATGATGTGCAGGAGAGTATCCTTGCTTTTCAAAAAGAAAACCCTATAGAACTGGTGGCGATGATCAACAACAAACACTCCTTTTTTGAAAACCTGTTCTTCCAACCTGTTGTGCACAGCGTGGGCTTTCACATCAAAGTACCCTTTCTGGTCATCCCTTCGGGAAAATATAGCGTGCGCAGTATGCCCGTGAATTTAATGCGATAAAAACAAATTAATATGAAAACCATATTATTCCCAACAGATTTTTCAAACAATGCGCTTAACGGTGTCAAATACGCGCTGCCCATGTATGAAGGGGTTCCATGCACCTTCATCCTCTTGAATGCGTTTGCCGTAAACGAATATGTGGAAGGAACCCGTTTTATTGCACGGCCCAATGAGTCTTTAATGCGTGAAGCTGAAGAACTCTCAAAAACCAATTTAAAAACCCTCAAAGCAAACCTTGAGGATCTCAAGCCAAACGAGCTACACACCTTTCAAACGGTTTCCAGAAACTACTCATTGATAGATGCTATCAATGAACAACTCAATGCAAACCCAATTGATTTGATTGTAATAGGTACCCAGGGTAGCACCGGTGACTATAAAACGGTCTATGGCAGCAACACCATCAGCATCATGGAGGAAATCAAAAACTGTCCCATCCTTGCGATACCGAGCAAAGAGTCCTTCACGGGCCTTAACGAAATTGTACTCGCAACCGGCTTTTATATGGAATATGAAAAGAGTGACTTTAATTTCTTACTACAACTGGCCGAAGAACAAAATGCACCCCTGCGCATCCTTACCATTTCAGAAACCGGCGGACTCACAAAAGAGCAACAAGAGCATAAAAGAATCCTGAATTCTTTTATTGAAAACGTGCCTCATTCCTTCCACATCCTGGAGCACGTCAATGTACCCACAGGTATCTATTGCTTTAGCGAAAGCCGCAACAGCAGTATGATTTCTTTCGTAAACAAGAAATACACCTTTATCGAAAAATTGCTCTTCAGCCCCTTGTACAAAGACCTGGGGGATTATTCAAAAACACCCGTACTGGTGTTGCACAGGACCCGCGATGCTTAATTCCTAAATCATGAAACCGCAAACCACCCATAAGAAACTGTTCGTCCTTAAAAAGTCCGGGGAGCACGATGTCTTTTCTTCTGAAAAAGTACGGCATTCCCTGCAAAAGGCCGGCGCAAGCCCCGAAGTCATCACGACTATTATCGAAAGCCTGGAAAGTGAGCTCTATGACGGTATCACCACACGCGAAATATACAACCGTGCCTTCCGGCTACTCAAAAAGAGCAACCCGTTCACTGCATCTCGCTATAAGTTAAAAAAGGCCATCTATGAACTGGGGCCCACCGGCTTTCCTTTTGAGAAGTTCATCGCTGCTATTTTATCAAACTCCGGTTACAAGGTGCAGGTGGGTGAAATCCTGCAAGGAAAATGTGTTACGCACGAGATTGACGTCATTGCCAAAAAAGGGGGTACCACCCTCCTGATGGAATGCAAGTTCCATGGTACTGAGGGCAAAAAGACCGATGTAAAAACCCCCTTGTATATCGACTCACGTTTCAGGGATATTAAAAACCATAAAAACGATTTCTATTTTGATGAAGGATGGGTGGTTACCAATACTGCCTTTACCGAAGACGCCGTTCAATATGCAAAATGCTCCAGACTGAAGTTGCTCAGCTGGAACCTTCCCAAAGGAAATGCTTTAAAAGACCGCATTGACCATACCGGCCTCTACCCCATCACGGTCTCAAACCTCCTCACACAACGTGAAAAACAATTTCTCTTAAGCCGGGATGTTGTGCTGTGCAGAGAACTCATCAACGACCAGTTTTTTCTGGATCATCTGGGGGTTTCTGATAAACGGAAAAAGAAAATATTAAACGAAATGGAGATTCTCTGTAAAGGCACTCGGGCAGAATAACTGCTTACTGCAAGCCGCTTTTCCCTACTCCGTCAAGCCCTTCAAGGTAGCTTCCCTGTTGATTTTTCCGGTGGTGGTGTAGATCATTTCGTTGACAAAAAAGATCTCCTTAGGTATTTCATAAGGTTGCAGTCCCACATAATCTACTTCGGGGAAAATATCCTCACGGCCTTCAATGACCAATACCACCTTTTGCCCCAGGTCCTCATCCGGTAGGGAACTGATAAAGAAAGGCGCATCAATCACCAGATCCAACACCTGCTCCACTTGCTCGGGGTGTATTTTTACTCCACCGCTGTTGATCACAAAATCGGCTCGTCCCAGCCATTGAAACGCTGTGCCGGAAAGCAATTTCACCACATCATTGGTTACCACCGGTTCAGTTGCTACTTCGGGGGCATCTATGACGAGGCAACTGCGGTCATCGATTGAGAACGTCACGTCGGGCAAGGCATCATAAGCTTGTTGCTCTTGCTCCTCATGGGTGCAGTGGTTTAATTTTTTAATCGCCACATGGGTGATGGTTTCGGTCATACCATAGGTGGCATACATACGTGAAGGCACGTCCTGCAATTGTTGTCGCAACACTTCAGATACCGGTGCGCCGCCCACAATCACTTGTTTGATGCGGTGCAATTTATCCAACGATTCCCGCACCTGCAAGGGTACCATCGCCGCAAAGTCAAAACTGTTTTTGGTTTGCGACAGGGGCTCTCTGCTCGGGAGCACCACTTCTATGTGCCACCCCAGCACAAGCGCACGCACAAACATCATCTTTCCGGCGATATAATTAAACGAAAGGCAATGCAAGGCTTTAGTACCTGCCGGCAGGTCAAAATAAGCTCCCGTGGCTTTGGCACTGGCAATCATTCTGGTTTTATCGAGTTGAACAGTCTTGGGGCTGCCCGTGGTACCCGATGTTTTCAGCAGCATGGTATGTTTGGGATACAGCCAGTCCAGCAAAAACAAGGCAAGTTCTTTGTCTTCTTTATCGCCTTCTACCTGAAGGGCTTCCGCCAGGTTGATGAGCTTTGCCAGGGAATAGCTCTTTCCGTTTAAGGTAAAATCAGGGTGTACATTCAGCCAGGGTTCTGTCATGGTGTGGGGTTATTATCAGGATATACTTCATCAATAATGGGCAGTATGGGTTTTTCAACACGCCCAAAGAGCTTCTCGTTCCAGTTTTTCCAGCCATACTTACGCGCCATAATAAACAGGAAGATAGGATACACGACGAGCACCGGAAGCAGTATATCAAATCCTGCTGAGGGATCTGAAATATCTTTCAGTATCGAGTGCGTCTGAAACACCGTCCAGTCTGCCGTGACCAGCAGGGCTGCAACCATATTATTGGCGGCGTGGAAACCGAGAGCCAGTTCCAGTCCGTCATCCATCAGGGTGATGATGCCCAGGAACAAACCGGTACCGATGTAATATACCATCAGAATATAGCCCAGTTTCTCTACCTCAGGGTTGGCAAGGTGCAACAATCCAAACACAACCGACGTAAGCAGCAACGGCAGCCATTTGTTTCTTGCCAGTACGCCGATGCCCTGCATCAAATACCCCCTGAAGAGGTATTCTTCCATACTGGTTTGCAGGGGAATGAAAATTATCACGATGATCGCTAATATCATAAAAGGCACGGGGTCAAACTGTACCACATAACTCTCAGGGTTGGTGTAATAATCAAGTACCGTAAGGACGATGACCGTGACGGCAATAAGCCCAAATCCAAACCAGAAACGTCCCCAGTCAATACGCTTGCGGGCGGTGGTTGCTTCGACCAAAGGTTGCTTGTGCAGCAACTTGACTACCAGTAACAAGGCGACGAGACCTACGGCAAAGGAGAGCAGCATTAAAAACAAGGTGAGGTTTGAATCGAGGACGGTCATTAATGTGGTCATATCGTTCAGGTCTGAAAGGTCACCGCCTTCCTGCATGACTTTAAAACCGGCTGCCATGGCAAAGGGAACCGAGCCTATTTGTGTGGCAATAAAAACAATCACGACCCCCAGCGCATACCGCCACCAGTCGTGTAATGAGTTAAAAGCTTGAGCTATGTACATTGATTTTTAGGGAATTATAGTTTACGTTTTTCTTTTACAAAATAGCAATAAAATTCAAGATTCAAAGATACATTTTCTGAAAGATTGTACCTATGACCTTTTTATAAAACAAGGTTTTACAAATCGATATGTGTGAGCTGCATCCCGTTTTCATCCGGTGCCCCGGCCCTAAAGGGTGCGGATGAAAACTCCATTACTTAATTATAATAAAACTACTGCATAGAGCGCCACGCCCTTTAGGGTTGGGGAACTGGCGCGGGACAATTGTTTTCACACAAACACCCGCAAAGAAAACCACATAATATCTTTCCCCCATAAACCCCCATACACACCAATCTATTTTGTATCTTTAAGAAACCATTACAACCCTTTTTAAATCGCTGTATACTTTGAAAAAACCTGTTAAAATACATTTCTTAGGCGCTTCGGGTACCGTTACCGGTTCGAAGTTCCTGCTCGAAACCGCTGAACAAAACATCCTTATCGACTGCGGGATGTTCCAGGGCGTTAAAGAACTGCGCCTGCTCAACCGCCAACCCCTGCCCTTTTCCGCTAAGGATATTGATTGTGTGCTGCTCACCCACGGCCACCTCGACCATTGCGGCTACCTGCCCAAGCTGGTGCAACAGGGTTTTAAAGGAGATATCTATGGCACAGAGCCTTCCCTTGCCATTGCAGCGGTCATCTTGCGCGACAGCGCCGTCATCCAGGAAGAAGAAGCCAAGCAGGCTAATGAAGAAGGCTATTCCTCCCACAAACCGGCATTGCCCCTGTACACACTTGAAGATGCCGAAGAAACAATCAAACTTTTTACCGCCCGTCCCACAGGGGAATGGATAGCGGTTTCCGACAACATTCAATACCGTCTGCAAAAGAACGGCCACATCCTCGGTTCGGTATTTATAGAACTGGAGATAGACGGCAAGCGTTTTGTCTTTTCGGGCGATATAGGTAGGGAGCATGACCTTTTGCTGGAAAAACCCAACAGCCCGGAATGGGCAGACGTGCTCGTGATGGAAAGCACCTATGGCAACCGGTTGCACCCCGCCGATGACAGCGACAGCCTCCTGATTGAGTCCATCCAGAACTGCATCACAAACCGGGGCACGCTCATCATTCCCAGCTTTGCCGTTGAGCGCCTGCAAAGCCTGATGTACAAACTCTGGGACCTATACAACCACAACAAAATACCCGATATTCCCATATTTATCGACAGCCCGATGGGCAACGAAGTGCTGGGTATCTTTACACGTTTTGCTGCCTGGCACACACTTTCGCACAGCGAGTTCAACACCATGAAGAACCATTTCAACATCATCACTGCTTACAAAGATACCTGGAAAACCATTGATGACCCCCGACCCAAAGTCATCATCGCAGGAAGTGGCATGGTGACCGGTGGCAGGGTCCTCACCTATCTGCGGTACTATCTCGACAGGCCTGAAACGACGGTACTGCTTGCAGGCTATCAGGCAGAAGGTACCCGCGGAAGGCAACTACAGGAAGGCGCCCATGAAATCAAACTTCAGGGGAAATACATTCCCGTAAAAGCGCAGGTCAAGACCATCCAAAGCCTGTCTGCCCATGCAGACCAGGGCGAACTCCTCGCCTGGATGAAGCCCATCAAAAACGTGCCCGAGCACATTTTTCTCGTGCATGGCGAGCCCACTGCACTGGACAGCCTTCGGGTAAAGATACACGACACTTATGGTTACAAGGCAACCATCCCGCACCTGCACGAGGTCTTTACCATTTCCTGAGCCGCTGAGCAGTGTTTCCGGCAAACGGTTCCATAAAAAAGCCGTATATTGGGGTGCTTAAAAACATGCCATTTCAAAATTACACATCCATGAAAAACATTCCCTTTAAATCCCTGTCCCTTTCGATAGGGGTTGTAGCACTGTTGGTAATTACCGCCTGTGCAGACCAAAAAAACGATGAAAAAGATATGACACAAAACAACACCCTCCTCAAGGAATGGGGCGGCTCTTACCAGGGCGTTCCCGCGTTTGACACCATGCAGCTGGAGGATCTCAAGCCCGCCATGGAAATTGCCATGGAACGTCACCTCGAGGAAATAGACAGTATAGCCGGCAATCCTGATGCCCCCACCTTTGAAAACACCCTGCTGTCCATGGAAAAAGCCGGTCGTGACATCAACCGTGTATTTACCTATTACGGCATCTGGAGCAGCAATATGTCAACGCCCGAGTTCCGTGAAATACAGAAAGAACTCTCACCGAAGATATCTGAATACCGTTCGAAGATATCACAAAACAAGGCCCTTTTTGAACGCATAAAAGCCGTTTATGACAACAGTCAGGAGACCCCCCTCCCACCGGAAGCCCAACGCCTCACCGAACTCACCTATCTCGAGTTTGAAATGAACGGTGCCAACCTCAATGAAGAGGACAAAAAGCGCTATGCCGCCATCAACAAGGAGCTCTCCTCGCTCTACACGACCTTCTCAAACAATGTGCTAAATGATGAGGAAAGCTATGTGACTTATATCACCGAAGACCAACTGGGCGGACTTCCGGAATCGTTTATCAACGCTTCCGCGAAAGCAGCAGCAGACCGTGACCAGGAAGGCAAATATGCCATTACCAACACCCGCTCGTCCATGGACCCCTTCCTCACCTATTCTGACGAGCGCGATTTGCGCGAAAAAGTATGGCGCACCTATTATTCCCGCGGTGACAATGAGGATGAATATGACAACAACGAAGTCATTTCCCAAATCCTGAAACTGCGCCACGAGCGCGTGCAGCTATTGGGTTATGAAAATTTCGCCGAATGGCGCTTGCAGGACCGTATGGCCAAAACCCCTGAAAATGCGATGGAGCTTATGGAAACCGTTTGGCCGGCTGGTTCGGCTCTTGCTTTGCGGGCGCTTGGTCGTGGCCATGGTTTGACTCCTGATCGTGAAGCGGGGCATGATACCGCAATGCAAAAGAATCGTGTAGGTCGCCTTCATC
>JBBDVI010000151.1:0-16130 GCA_040903465.1 Flavobacteriaceae bacterium | reverse complement strand
GTGTTTTTTTAATCGTCTCTTATGACCTGTAAACACTATTACTAAGTGTCTTTTATCAGGTGAAATTTACCCTTTAACGTTTGCTTAAGAGGTTGATAGTCATATTACTATATTTTTTTGTATATTTGCGCCCGATTTTGAGAGGTAAGAAAATTACTTCAAAAAAATTTAACGGAATGAAAAAGTTACTTATAAAATTATTAGTAATTCCAATCGCGATACTAAGTATCAGCTGGGGATTTTTGTCCAAAGAAACAGTAGATTTATCACATTATTCTACTCAGGGACTTGACCTTTACTACAATGTGCCTTTTGAAACAGACACATTTGAAGAAGAAGATAAAAGTGACATTATCATATATCCATATTTAGGAAAGACCTATATGGGATTTAGGGAGGCTTTAGGCTTTAAAGAATCCAGAGGTGACTATTTTGTAATCAATGATTATGGTTATATGGGAAAATATCAGTTTGGGCGTTCAACGCTTCAAATGATAGGAATTTATGATACAGAAGCATTCTTAAGTACGCCTTTGCTTCAGGAATATGCATTTAAAGCTTACACCGCCAGAAACAAATGGGTATTGAAGAGAGATATCAAACGTTATTCAGGCAAGTATGTGAATGGTGTATATGTTACTGAATCGGGTATTCTTGCCGCAGCTCACCTTGCCGGTCCCGGAAATGTAAAAAAGTTTTTACGCAGTGGCGGAGTGGATGTTTTTGAAGATGCCTTTGGAACTTCAGTGCGTTATTACCTCAGAAAATTCTCGGGTTATGATACATCTCACATCGTTCCAAACAGAAATGCAAAAGTTATTTACAAAGGATAATCCTTAACTTTTGTGAATTATAAATAAGGTTGGTCTTTTATGAAGGTCAACCTTATTTTTTTTCCATGATCTAGCCGGCATGGTTTTTATATATTCCGTGGGCAATGTGATATCACAGGCAACACAAATTTCGGTTTCGGGTGATACTGTTTGTACCAGGTCTTCCAGGAATGCATCATTCCTGTATGGTGTTTCAATGAAAAGCTGTGATTGATTCTGCTCTTGTGATAGTTTTTCAAGTCTTTTTATTTCTTTTCGTCTTGCTTGTTTGTCAATGGGTAAATATCCGTTGAAAGCAAAACTTTGACCGTTCATTCCGCTGGCCATCATTGCCATTAAAATGGAAGACGGTCCTACCAGTGGGATTACTTTTATGTTTTTTTGATGGGCATATTTTACAACTTCAGCTCCCGGGTCTGCTATTCCGGGACAACCGGCTTCAGAAAGAATCCCAATATCAACACCTTCAAGACAGGGGTCCAGCAATGAAGGAACCTCTAATGGATCTGTGAACTTGTTTAGTAATGAAATCTGAAGTTTTTGCTGTGACTTGGCAGGGTAAATGCTCTTAATAAAAGCCCGTGCAGACTTTTCATTTTCAACAATATAAAAATTTACCAAACCCACTATTTTCTTAATGGAAAGCGGAAGCACTTCAAGCGGGTTTGTATCTCCTAATGTTGTTGGGATTAAATATAGGTTTCCTTTGATTTGGGGTTTCATTTATATTTTTATTAGTTTTTTGATTTGTTTGTTTCCTTCTGAAGATACAACAGATACAAGGTAAAATCCGCTTTGGAATTGAGACACATCAATAGACTCGATTATGCTGTCACCAAGCTCACCGGAAGTTATTAAACGTCCTTTTAGGTCAAAAATTTCATAAGAACTGAGGGGTTTAGAGGAAGCTTTTAAATTTACCCGGTTTGTCGCCGGGTTAGGGAATAATGTAAAGAAGTCATGGTCATTTTCTAAAAGGCTGAAGGTTTTGTCAATTACTATATAAACAGCATCATTTCCAAAGGAAGTTAAATACAAATTATCATCAACATCCACACCAAAACTGGTAATAAATTCGACACCAAAGTTACCTTCAAATGTGATATTACCGGAAGCATCTATGGTACTAATATCTCCACTGCAAAAATCTGCAAATACATATTTCCCCTGCAATAACGGAAATTCCGTTCCCCTGTATACATATCCTCCAGTTACTGAACAATTACTACCACTGCGGGCATATTCTGCAAAAGGAAAAGTAAGCTGCCCTGCCGGAGGGCAACCGCTGGTATTATATGGAGAGCTGGCTTCATAGCATCGCCAGCCATAATTTAGGCCTGCAGCAGTGCTAGGTTCCTTGTTGATTTCTTCCCATGAAAATTCTCCCACATCTGCAATCCACAAATCCCCTGTAACTTCATCAAATGAAAATTTCCAGGGATTACGCAAACCGGATGCCCATATTTCATCAAGCACCGCAGAATTACTCACGAATGGGTTATCTGCCGGGATATATGGTGAAGGAAGATCTACATCTAATCTTAATATTTTACCTAATAAAGTAGTAAGTTCTTGTCCATTTTGGTCATTACCGCCGCCGCCATCCCCACTTGCGACATATAACATTCCATCCGGTCCAAAAGCAAGATGACCACCATTATGGTTTGAAGCTGGCTGATTGAAGGACAACATTTGTAATTCAGATGCGGGATCTGCTACATCAGGGTTGCTGCTCACGGAAAATCTTGATATTTGAGTGTTGCCGCCGGTGTTTGTATAATTGACATAAAAAAAACCATTTGAAGTGTAATTAGGGTGAAATGCCAAGCCCAGCAAACCGCGTTCCCCACCTGAAGTCACCTGAGAGGTAATATCCAGAAATGGTGTAGCATTCACACTTCCGTCTGAATTCAAAATTTTAATTACTCCGCCTTGTTCAACAATAAAAAGCCTGTCATCACCTGCGTGTTTGATTTCAAGAGGGGAATTAAAACCGCTTGCCACAAGCTCCAAATCAAGATCCTGAGATTGGCTGGTCATAACAATGAACAGGCATAAAAAGGATAATACATGAGCTTTCATTACAAAAGGGAATTAAAATTAGATTACTAAAGTAAAGAAAAACTGTGTTAATTTAAAGAGAGGGCTAATTCTTTAACTTTTCAGCAACAATAGTACAAGCTTCATCCAGAAGTTTAAAAACGTGTTCAAAATCCCTGTCACCACCGTGGTAAGGGTCAGGAACGTCCACATTTTCATTTTCAAAAAGTTCGTTTAAGATAAGTTTTACTTTTTGTTTATGTGTCTCGTCTGAGGTTAGTTTTAATATATTGTCTTTATTTGAAGCGTCCATAACAAAGATATAATCAAACGCGTCAAAATCCTGTGGCTTGAATTGCCTGGCTCTTTGTGAGCTTATATCGAGTCCAAATTTCTGAGCAACTTTGATGGTTCTGGGATCGGGTTTTTCACCGGCATGCCAGTTTCCGGTACCGGCAGAATCGATGATAAATTTATCAGCATCCAATTTTGACCTGAGAATACCTTCGGCTAAGGGAGACCTGCAGATGTTTCCAAGACAAACCATTAGAATTTTTGTCTTCATCAGAGGAGTTTTTTAGAGTGTAAGCTTTTTGTTGAGGTCTTCTACATATTTCCTGAATTGCTTGTCTGTAGAGGTAAGGTTGTCAACGGTTTTACACGCGTGAAGTACGGTTGCATGGTCACGTCTTCCAATTTGAGAGCCGATGCTTGCAAGGGAAGCTTTGGTAAATTTTTTAGCAAAAAACATAGCCAGTTGCCGCGCCTGAACGATATGGCGTTTTCTTGTTTTAGACTGTAAAGTATCAACATCCATCTGGAAGTAATCAGAAACCACTTTTTGAATATAATCAATAGAAACCTCGCGTTTGGTGTGTTTTACATAATTATCGACAATTTTTCTGGCGAGATCCAGTGTGATTTCCCTTCGGTTAAAAGAGGAATGCGCAATCAGCGATATGATAGCTCCTTCTAGTTCTCTAATGTTGGTTTTTATGTTGTTAGCCAAAAACTCAACGATATCTTCGGGCATTTCCACACCGTCACGGTATAATTTATTTTTGATGATAGAGACTCGTGTTTCAAAATCGGGGTGCTGCAATTCTGCAGAAAGACCCCATTTAAAACGCGAAAGCAAGCGTTGCTCAATATCTATCATATCAACGGGTGCTTTGTCACTGGTAAGGATTACTTGTTTACCGTTTTGGTGCAAGTGGTTGAAAATATGGAAAAATACATCTTGAGTACCTGATTTTCCGGAAAGGAACTGAATATCATCAACGATTAAAACATCCATAATTTGATAAAAATGAATGAAATCGTTTCTGTTGTTTTTCTTAACAGACTCAATATATTGTTGTGTGAATTTTTCGGCGGAAATATAGAGAACTGTCTTTTCAGGATATTTATCTTTTATTTCAACACCCATAGCATGTGCCAAATGGGTTTTTCCTAAACCAACTCCACCAAAGACTAACAATGGATTAAAAGAAGTGCCACCCGGTTTGTTAGAAACAGCAAGACCTGCTGAACGCGCCAAACGGTTTGAATCTCCTTCCAAAAAGTTTTCAAAACTGTAATTGGGGTTGAGTTGCGACTCAATTTTTACATTCCTTATACCCGGGATTACAAAAGGGTTTCTTAACTCGGGGTTTTTATTTTTAACGGGGACATCAACATCCTGTGATTTTAATTGAGAATGGCTTGCGCTGGGAATTTTTTCAGTAAAAGGTTGTTTGTTTCCATAGGTGTTTTCCATTTTGATAACATACACCAGTTTTGCATTTACACCTAATTCTTTTGTGAGGGATACTTTTAACAGTTTTACATAATGCTCTTCTAACCATTCATAAAAAAACTTACTGGGCACTTGAATACTTAATGCGTTGTCTGTTAGCTTAACAGCCTGTATGGGCTCAAACCAAGTTTTAAATGCTTGTGGGGAGATGTTGTCTGCTATAAAGGACAGACAATTCGTCCAAACTGATTGCGCAGTTTTGCTCATGCCGGGATTAGTAGTTTTTATAAATTAGTTAGTTATGAAAAAAAAAGAGAAAATGGATTTCTCTTGGATTCTTACAACGCAAATATGTGAACAAATTATTGAAAAAAAAAACAGAAAGGGTATTGAATATTCAATTTTTTTTTCTCATACTGCGAGTGTATAAACATACAAAAAAAATGTACCCTTTCAAAAAATAATACCTTGAAAAAAGATTTTTTACAAGTGCGCGTTAGATATGCTGAAACCGATCAAATGGGAGTGGTTTATTATGGGAATTATGCCCAGTATTTTGAGATGGGACGCACCGAATGGCTTAGGAAATTCGGGCTTTCATACAAATGGATGGAAGATAATGGCATCATGCTTCCTGTCATAGATTTGAATGTTAAGTTTAAACAATCTGCGCATTATGATGACCTTTTAACCGTAGTAACCGAGATTCAGAAACTTCCTACAATTAGAATTTCGTTTAATTATGAAATTTACAACGAAAAAAAGGAGCTTATAACCACCGCATCGACCACTTTGGTTTTTGTCGATAAAGTGACAAAAAAACCCATAATGGCTCCGAAATATTTACTGGAAAAATTACGAAAAATTGATTTTGACTCTTAAGTGATTTCTTTTATTGAAACTTCATATATCGAATCAAAAATACCTTCAATTTCACCTGCCATAGATTTTCTAACTGAAATATAAATTTTACAATCAAGCTCCAGTTTTTGATCCGTGATATTCAGGTTTTTTTCTTTGATGACACGCATCACCTTGTTCATGTTTTTGTAATCAAACCCAATTTCAAAAGTGATATCGATGGTCTTTTCAATGATTTTGGCCACTTCCAAAGTCATTTTTGCGCTGGTTTTATATGCGCTTATCAATCCGCCAACACCCAGTTTGGTGCCACCAAAATAGCGCACCACCACGACAAGCACATCGGTGAGGTCAAAAGATTGGATTTGTCCATAGATGGGCATTCCGGCACTATTTGAGGGTTCGCCGTCATCGTTTGCACGAAAATAAACCAGGTCTGTGCCCACCTGATAGGCATAGCAAAAATGACGTGCACTTTTATGTTTTTCTTTAACAAGGTCAAGGCATTTGTTGACATCATCTTCCGTTTTAACGGGAAATGCATACCCAAAAAACTTGCTTCCTTTTTCCTTAAAAAGGGTTTCCACTGAAGGTTTTGTTATGGTTTTATAGGAGTCCTTTTCTTCCATCAAGTATAAATTACTAAAAAGATACTGATAATCGCAAGCCCGATTCCAACCCAGTTTTTGGGTAACAGACGTTCCTTAAATGCCAAAAGGCCAATAAGGGTTGAAAGCATTACGGTAGAGACATGGTTGACGGTAAAGACCATTGAACTCTCAAAGCCTTCGGTGGCAAGGGCCTGAAGTAAAAATACGATTGAAAAATAGTTGGGGATACCCAAGGCTATTCCCCCAAGGACACTTCTCCAGTGAATTTTCCAGTTTCCTTTTAAAAGGATAAAAAGGGTTCCAAACAACGCGGAAAAACCAAATATGGTTGTGGAAAAAATGGAAATTTGGGATTCATCGACATAGTTTGTTTCCAAAAATTTCAAGGAAGTATCTATGGTGCCAGCTCCCAAAAATAAAAGCATAGGGAAAATAATATTGCGCCACTTAAATCCTTCTTTACTTTTTACCGAAGCCAGGTACACTGCTGCCAAAGCCAGCACGATGCCCATGATCTTTATGATGCCTGCACTCTCCTGATAGACGATAATGCCAAAAACCACCGGGATCACAACCGACATTTTGGTAGCAACAGATGCTACCGCCACACCATTGCGTTGTGACGTGATTGCCATAATGTTAAAGATTAGGATAAAGAGTATCCCAAGCAAAATAGTCCCAATAAACCAGGGTCCTGAAGTTACTTCACTTAATGTCATTTTTGAATCTGACATGAGAAAGCCAAATACAAAAGCCACATAGTAATTGACGACAATGGCGTGAACCGTATTGACTTTAAACTGCGGGAACAGTTTAAAAATTACATACAGAAAACTTGAGACGAGTATGCTAAAAAGTAGGTAAATCAAAATAAATGGCTGTGTTTGGTGAATAATTCAGTGACGTCTTCAGTTTTGGGGTTGATGTTCCAGGTGTGAATGCCCAAGGATTTGGCGGCATCGGTATTTGCAATGGTGTCATCAATAAAAAATATATGTTCAGGATTTACACGATTGTCTTTCATCACAAACTCATAAATAGAAGCATCGGGTTTTCTGAGATTGATCTCGTGTGAAAGGTAAAATTTTTCAAAGCAATTTTTAAAACGTTTAAAATAGGGGATGTTTTCTTTCACCCAATTGATGTGAATTTCGTTAGTGTTGCTTAATAATAGCAATTGGTATTTTTTTGTTGCAGCAAGTTCTTCTAGAAATTGGATGCGGTGTTCCGGAAAATCAAGGAGTATGGCATTCCAGGCGTCGATGAGTTGTCGTTTAGATACTTCCGGAAACCATTTTTGATATTTGCCCACAAAGTCTTCTGATGTTATTTCACCCTTTTCATATTGATTGTTTAAGAATTGCATTTCAGGAGTAAATTCTTTTGCTCCAAGTTTTTTAAGTGCGCGAGCAGTGGCTTCCTTATCCAGATTTAAAAAAACATCTCCAAAATCAAACAATAGTGTTTTAATCATTGTAATAAAGGCTTAATTGGTCTTCAGAAATTTGAATAATTTGACTTATCTTATTGTTTAACGCAGGTGATTTAATTCCGTTCTTCAATACTTTTTTACCGGTAAATATACGGGCTTCATCCCATAGGTTTGAATCTATAAAGGTTTGTATGGTTTTTGCCCCGCCTTCAATAATAACCGATTGTATGTTATGGTTAAAAAGCACCTCACAAATGTAATTGGCAAGCTTATTGTTAAATGGAATGGTTTCCAAATGGACATTCTTTAAATCAGAAAAATCTGATTGATGTTTAGATGTAAACACAATGGTTTTTACAGTTCCGTCAAGAACGGTAGCTTCCTTGTTGATTTTAAGATGTTGATCAAGAACCACCCTCACCGGGCTGTTTCCTTCCCAAAACCGGTTTGTCAATTGGGGGTTATCTTTTAAAACCGTCGTGGTCCCCACCAGAATGGCTTGCTCTTCGCTGCGCCATTTGTGCACAAGTTGTTTTGAGGCTTTTCCGGTGATCCAAAAAGGGTTTCCGGTTTCCTGTTGTTTTGGGGCGATAAAACCATCTGACGTTTGTGCCCATTTTAAGATGATGTAAGGACGTTTTTTTTGATGAAAAGTAAAAAAGCGCTTGTTCAGGTTTTTGCACTCATCTTCCAATATGCCCACAGCGACTTTACATCCAGACTCCAACAATTTTTTCACACCGCGACCGGCTACTTTGGGATTAGGGTCCAGGCAACCCACAACAACTTCCGGAATTTTGTAATGTATTATCAAATCAGCACATGGAGGCGTTTTTCCAAAATGACTGCAAGGCTCCAGACTTACATAAATAGAGGCTTTTTTTAAAAGTGATTTATCTTCAACACTGTTAATAGCATTCACTTCAGCATGGGGGTCGCCGGCTTTTTGATGCCAGCCTTCACCAATGATTTTGTCCTGGTAAACAACCACACTTCCTACAATAGGGTTTGGGTAGGTTTTACCCAGCCCCATTTGGGCTAAATCGATACAGCGCTGCATGTATTTTTGGTGTTCAGACAAGAAAAATTGCATTACCTTTATCCCACAAAAATAGCATAATTTAATCGAATGAACGACTACATTATTCGCCCGATTGAGCAAAAGGACAATCCACATATTGCCGGAGTAATCAGAAATGTTTTGCTGGAATTTGGAGTTCCCAAAATAGGCACTGCCTATGCTGACAAAAGCCTCAATTCCATGTTTGAAAATTATGGAACAGAGAAAAGGGCTTACTTTGTAGTAGAAGAAGCTGGTGAGATAATTGGCGGCGCCGGTATCAGCCCATTGGATAATTATGAAGGGAATGTGTGTGAATTGCAAAAAATGTATTTTGCATCTCAGGCAAGGGGTAGGGGAATTGGTTCCAAAATGATGGAAACCTGTCTCAATAAAGCAAAAGAATTTGGTTTTGAACAATGCTACTTGGAAACCATGCCTTATATGGATGATGCACGAAAATTGTATTATAAAACAGGTTTTACCCATCTTGAAAAAGCGATGGGCGATACCGGTCATTATTCTTGTAATGTCTGGATGATTAAAAAGCTATGACCTTAAAAGAGTACAGAAGTTATTTTAAATCGAAACTGGAACCCCTCTATCCTGAAGAGGAAATTGGCTCCTTTTTTTATCTGCTGAATGAAAAACTTCTAAATTTAAAAAGAGTTGAAGTCCCCCTTAAATTACACCGAAAATTAACTTCAGAAGAAACCTCTCTTTTTGAAAATGCGCTGTACCAACTTGAAAAGGAAGTTCCCATTCAATATATAATCGGTGAGACCGATTTTTTTGGGCTTACATTTCAGGTGAATTCTTCCGTACTCATTCCAAGGCCTGAAACCGAAGAACTTGTGGATTGGATCATTAAGGATTATTCTGACATTAAGGAACCACCAAATATACTCGATATTGGAACAGGTAGTGGTTGCATCGCCATTTCGCTTGCGAAAAACTTACCCGAGGCAAAGGTGACTGCTCTTGATATTTCTTTACCGGCACTGGAGACAGCTAAAGAAAATGCCACTCAAAATAAAGTGGATGTCTCGTTCGTAAAACAAGACATTCTGGCTTTAAACGAACTCAAGTCAAGATTTGATGTCATAGTTTCAAATCCGCCGTATGTTACTAATTCTGAAAAGGAAAAAATGCAACCCAATGTGTTGCTTCATGAACCCAAAAATGCTCTTTTTGTTTCAGACGAAGAACCGCTTTTATTTTATTCCAAAATTGCAGAACTAGCAAGAACGAGCCTGAACCCGTCAGGAGGTTTATATTTTGAAATCAATGAATCTTATGGCAACGAAATTGTAAAAATGCTTGAAGAAAAAGGCTTTGAGAAGGTTTTTTTAAAAAAGGACTTTTACGGGAAAGACCGAATGGTAAGGGGAACTAAAGCAAAGTCTCACTGACTTTTTTTATAAAAATCCCGGTGTGGTAGAACGATGAGTTCCACTCTTCGGTTAAGTTGTTTGCCTTCTTCAGTTTCGTTAGTTGCTCGCGGTCTTGTTAACCCATAGGCTTCGGTTTTGATTTCATAGATTCCCCGGTTTGAGAGGAGGCTTTCAAGTCTTTCCAGAACACTTTCTGCCCGTTGCTTTGAGAGTCTTAAATTATATAAGTCGTTTCCATCACTGTCTGTATGCCCTTCAACAATTATTTTAGCCATACCCACTTGGGAAATCCTGTTTGCAAGCTCTTCTATGGCTTCTTTGGCCTCGTGTTTTAGATCATGCTTGTCAAAGTCAAAAAGTACATCAGCACTAAGGTTGATTTTCACAACACCGCTAATGGTTCCCACGGCATCGATGTCTGCTCCCGGAGAATTTCCGCTGCAAATTGATTTTAAATCTGTGATTCTAACAAAATAAAAAATATCTCTTATATCCCGGACTACAGGTGATATATCAATATATGATTTTCCGCCTTCAACAGTTCCGAGATCAATCCAATTTTTTCCATTTTTAGAAATTTCAAACTGAAAAGATTCTTCAGATGGCCCTACCTCCCAAACGTACAAATCAGGACCTTCCATATCTATAAATCCATTGTCTGTAAATTCTAAGGTCAATTGACCGCCACAGCCCAATGAGATATAGCGCGGCACTTTATAATGAACATAATCCGGTTCACCAAGAGCTTCTTCAGGATCTGAAAATTCTTCAGGTGCTTGACTTGTTCCAATCTTGAAATCAATAACTTTATCAGCAAATGAGATTTTACCGATGGGCATATATATGGCTTCTCCTTTGGTAGACCTGTAGTTTTTACCCTGAATTGGTGTTTCCTGAGCAAGAAATAATAGTGGAGAAATAAGAAAAAAAACAAGAATGATAAATCTTTTCATACTTCAATGCACCGTTAAATAGATATGAATATACCATTTTTTAACGAAATGTATTGAAAATCAGTCCCTTTTTTGAAAAAAAACTAGATTAAGTTCTTGATCTAAAAAAACTAAATCCCTGTATAATTGGTTGGTTTGATTTTTAAAAGTTCTTCTTTTATTTCTTGGGAAACGTTTAGTGTTTGGATAAAATCAGCAATCGATTGCTCATTGATTTTCTGATTTGTGCGGGTGAGGCCTTTTAAAGCTTCATAAGGATTGGGATAGCCTTCTCTTCTCAATATGGTTTGAATGGCTTCTGCCACAACGGGCCAGTTGTTTTCAAGGTCTTCGGCGATTTTTGTTTCGTTTAAAACGAGTTTTTCCAGACCTTTCAAGGTTGAGTATAGAGCAATGAGTGTATGTCCCACAGGTACACCAACGTTTCTCAAAACGGTACTGTCTGTCAAATCACGTTGCAAACGACTGATGGGTAATTTTGCTGCAAGATGTTCAAATATTGCATTGGCAATTCCTAGGTTTCCTTCAGAATTTTCAAAATCAATAGGGTTTACCTTGTGGGGCATCGCTGAAGATCCCACTTCGCCTGCTTTGATTTTTTGTTTGAAATAATCCATCGAGATATAGGTCCAAAAGTCGCGGTCTAAATCAATGATAATTGTGTTGATGCGTTTGTATGCATCAAATAAAGCTGCGAGATGATCATAATGTTCAATCTGGGTTGTGGGGAAGGAGTGGTTTAATCCCAAACTGTTTTCAACAAAGTTTTTGCCGAATTTTTTCCAGTCAACTTCAGGGTAAGCTACAAAATGTGCGTTGAAATTCCCGGTGGCGCCGCCAAATTTTGCTGCATTCTTCGTGTTTTTTAAAATGTGGAATTGCTCTTCAAGTCTTACGACAAAAACTTCAATTTCTTTTCCAAGTCGGGTGGGGGAAGCGGGTTGCCCATGGGTTTTTGCCAGCATAGGAATGGATTTCCATTCTTCAGAAAGACTTTTTAATTTTTGTATTAATTCATTAACTAGCGGTACATAAACCTTTTCAGTGGCGTCTTTTATCGATAACGGAATTGCCGTGTTGTTAATGTCCTGCGAGGTTAAACCAAAATGAATAAACTCTTTGAATTCTTGCAAGTCTAAAGCATCAAACCTTTCTTTGATAAAATATTCAACAGCTTTCACATCGTGATTGGTTGTTTTCTCGATGTCTTTAATTTTTTGGGCATCTGCTGTTGTAAAGTTTTGGTACATTTCGCGTAAAGCGGAAAAGTGAGAATCCTGAAAACCTTTCAATTGAGGTAATGGAAGCTCGCAAAGGGCAATAAAATATTCAATTTCTACGAGCACCCGGTATTTTATGAGTGCCTCTTCAGAGTAAAAAGGAATGAGGGATTTTGTTTTGGACTGGTATCTTCCGTCAATGGGTGAAATTGCCTGTAATGCGTTGGTTTCCATAGTCTTTTGAAATAAGCTGCAAAGATAACCAATTATCCTTATTTGGTAAGTATATTAAAGAAGGATTCTCCCTTTTATTGAACTGATAATTTTTTAAGAATGTGTCTTGCCCGAGCTTTAAATGCCGGTTGTTGCTCGTGAAAATCTTTATTCAGAATAATTTTTAATTCCGGGTGAATCCAATGAAATTCTTTGCCCAAAAGAAGCAAACATTGCATCGCATAGGCTTTTACAGCTACTTTCTGGGCTGTAATTAACTAGTCAAAACAGATTTCTGTGAGTTGCTCCCGTTGTTTTTTAGAAAGTACAAACTGTATGGTCGTTTCTTTCTTTGAGTAATAATACAGCGTGAGTTCCTCACATATTTTTGCCATAGGTCTCACCGCCTGGGGTTTATAAATTTTAGAAATATTGTCAAGAAACTTATCCAAATGCGGGATTAGCAGTTGTATGTTATTCAAGCAAACCATTTCTAAAATCCACGCTGCTTTGTATGAAATATCTTCATCAACCCTAGAGCAGGTTTCCAGCAATTGCTGAAAATAGTCAGGGTTGTCAAGAATGTAATTGGCCAATTCTTCCCGGTCTTTTCGATAAGCTTTTAGCTCTATTAATTGTTGCGTGAAAAGTTCCAAAACTGACTTATATGGTTCTTAATTTTTCAATAAAAACCGGCACACCCTGGGTTGCGGTTGCAGGAATGATTTCGACCTTATTTGACATGTCGTAAACACCTGCCGGATTTGGGTCGATATAAAATACAGGTGAATGTGAAGGAGCATAATTCATCAGGCCGGCAGCGGGATATACTTGCAAAGAGGTTCCTATGACTACTACGACATCTGCAGTTTCAGTAATTGCTATAGCTTCTTCCATAGCCGGAACGGCCTCACCAAACCAAACAATATGGGGCCTTAACTGACCGTTTTTTGGACAGCAATCACCGATGTTAATATCATTTTTCCATTCTAAAATATAGCTATCATCCAAAGTGCTTCGCGTCTTGAGAAGTTCACCATGCAAGTGCAACACATTTGAGCTTCCCGCACGTTCATGAAGGTCATCCACATTTTGGGTGATGATGTGCACGTCATAGTCATTTTCCAGATCGGCAAGTGCTATGTGGGCTGCATTGGGTTTTACTTCCAGCAACTGCTTCCTTCTTTTGTTGTAGAAATCCAAAACAATTTCAGGATTTTTATGCCAGCCATTGGGCGAAGCCACTTCCATAACATCATGCCCTTCCCAAAGTCCGTCAGCATCCCTGAAGGTGTTAATACCGCTTTCGGCGCTCATTCCGGCACCTGTTAGGACTACTAGTTTCCTTTTAGCCATTTAATAGGATAATTACTTTATAAGTGAGCATTAAATATAGTGTAAAAATTTTTAGATAAAAAGCTTTACATTATGTAGGGGCTATTTGTAAAAATAAAATAAAAATAAATTGAAGACTGAATGTTTACTAAGGGTAATGTACGTATATACACGTAGTTACAAGTAGGAATTATATAAAAAAAAATGTTTTTTTATGCAGTTTGTGCTATTTTTCGCACCATTCGTCTAAAAATCACAAAACCGTGTTAAAAAAACAAATATTATTATTTAAATTTGGCTTCTCCCCACAGGTTTATCAACCACTAAACCTTTTATTTAGCTCCTCATTTACATAAATTGTGACATTTTTTTGCGCAGGCAATTAATTGTTATAGTGCCATTCTTGACTACTGTGCTGGTATTAGTTTAATAGCAAAAAATACTGACACAAAATCAAAAATTATGTTTAAAAATTACGGTTGCAGATTTTCTCCTCCAGGTTGGGCTGAAAATTTAAATGTAAAGACGAACAGACACAACCCTCTGCGAGGCGTTTTCAAAAGCATATCGACACTTACTGTTGTTATGCTTTTTTTGTTTGGGGGGCAAGATGTGTTCTCACAGATTATAATAGAATCTGGTTCTACTGAAGCTAACTTTGGCGTTGATGCCGATGTTCAGGCCAATGAATCAAGGTATATCTATGTTGGTGGAATATTACAAACACCACCAGAAACAGTAGGTGCAAATACCGATGACTGGTTCGAAAATGCCAATATAGCCGGAAACGGTGTGGGGATAATTGATATAACAGGAGGCAATCCTGTCGTTGGCCCAAACCCTGCATTTACTGTGGGTATGGCAGAAGATCCATTTTTCATTGACGGAAATGGTAAAATGTGGCTGGATGCACTTTACCTAAGGGATCCGAACTCAGCGGGGAACAACAAAGATTTTTCGGTTTTTCAGGGTAACTCAAATAAAAATGCTGATAATCCCGGGACTTGGAATATTGTAAATTCAAGCACTCCTCAGAAAAACGACATCATTGATGTCTTTGCCCATTTAAGAAGGGATGGAAACACCTTTGGAGATGATTTGTATGCATTTGTTGGAGCTTCAACACGTTCAGGAGATGGTTCAGCCTATCTGGATATAGAGTTTTACAGAGAAGATTTGGTTTATGATCCCGGCGCTACAGATTTAACAAATCTGGGCCCCGATGGTGGACATACGGCTTGGGAGTTTGACGGTTCCGGTGATGTCACCCAACTGGGTGACGCTATTGTTTCCCTTGATTTTGAAAACGGGGGAGCAGTAATTAACGGGCATATATATATATGGGTAAGACCTGCTGATTTACCCGGAAACAGTATAATTGCGGCAAACGCTATATTAAATGGTAATGCAGATGCCAAATTTACATTTGTTATTGGTGGTAACGGGCAGCCGATTTTTGAATCCGGTAACGGTACCAATGGCTTTGGTTATGCAGAAATTGAGTTGAAAGACCAGAATGCACCACCAATTGCTTTTGCTTCCATTAACGCAGATCCTGTTTTGGCCGGTCCATGGCAAACAGTAACCGGTTCTCAGGGAGCAACCTCACCTGATTACCCGGACTTTACCTTAGTTGAGTTTGGTATCAACCTAAGTGAGATTGGTTTAGATCAGTCAACCGTTGCAGATAGTGAATGTGGACCGCTTTTTGGCGGTGTTATTGTTAAAACCCGCTCTTCGGCTTCCTTTACTTCAGAGTTAAAAGATTTAGCTGGACCGTTCCCGTTTGGTAACGTTCAAGAGGTTACGGTAACTATCGATGGTGAAGACCTGGAATGTAACGCAACTTCTGTAACGCTGACGGCTAATACAAACGTTCAGTTTGGTTTAGAGTATGAATGGTATGAATGGATAAATGGTGCTTGGGTTCTCATCCCTAATGAAGACGGAAGCACGCTTGAAGTATCTACAGCTGGAAACTATAAAGTAATAGTTACAGCTCCCGGAATTGGAGGTCCCGGTACCGGATGTTCATCAGAAGACGAATATGAAGTTATTGAAGTAATCCCGCCGGTAATTGTTGTTGATTGTCCTGCAGATGAAGAAATTACAGCTTGTTTGTCTCAGGCTGCTATTGACCAGGCATTAAGCGACTGGTTTGCAGATTTTACCTACTCAGGTGGTCAAGGAAATCTTGACGCAGTGTATGAAGTAGGCGGACAAGTAATAGATATAAATACATACACATTACCCACCTTTACACCTTGTACAGGAGGAAGCATTACCGTAACCCTTACCGTTACGGATGAGTGTGAGCAAGAAGAAACTTGTTCTTCAACCTTTAGTGTGGCGGGCGATGATGAAGCACCGACCTTGGTTGGTACCGTTCCAAGCGGACAGACCGATATGAACCTATGTTTTGCAGATATTCCTGCAGGAC